>NZ_JAGYFZ010000199.1:0-3339 GCF_019946675.1 Pseudomonas sp. BF-B-15 | reverse complement strand
TAGATCGTTCTTTAAAAATTTGGGTATGTGATAGAAAGATAGACTGGATAGCACTTTCACTGGTGTTTATTCAGGCTAAGGTAAAATTTGTGAGTTTAATCGCGAATTTTCGGCGAATGTCGTCTTCACAGTATAACCAGATTGCTTGGGGTTATATGGTCAAGTGAAGAAGCGCATACGGTGGATGCCTTGGCAGTCAGAGGCGATGAAAGACGTGGTAGCCTGCGAAAAGCTTCGGGGAGTCGGCAAACAGACTTTGATCCGGAGATGTCTGAATGGGGGAACCCACCTAACATAAGTTAGGTATCTTAAGCTGAATACATAGGCTTAAGAAGCGAACCAGGGGAACTGAAACATCTAAGTACCCTGAGGAAAAGAAATCAACCGAGATTCCCTTAGTAGTGGCGAGCGAACGGGGACTAGCCCTTAAGTGGCTTTGAGATTAGCGGAACGCTCTGGAAAGTGCGGCCATAGTGGGTGATAGCCCTGTACGCGAAAATCTCTTAGTCATGAAATCGAGTAGGACGGAGCACGAGAAACTTTGTCTGAATATGGGGGGACCATCCTCCAAGGCTAAATACTACTGACTGACCGATAGTGAACTAGTACCGTGAGGGAAAGGCGAAAAGAACCCCGGAGAGGGGAGTGAAATAGATCCTGAAACCGTATGCGTACAAGCAGTGGGAGCCCACTTTGTTGGGTGACTGCGTACCTTTTGTATAATGGGTCAGCGACTTATTTTCAGTGGCGAGCTTAACCGAATAGGGGAGGCGTAGCGAAAGCGAGTCTTAATAGGGCGTCTAGTCGCTGGGAATAGACCCGAAACCGGGCGATCTATCCATGGGCAGGTTGAAGGTTGGGTAACACTAACTGGAGGACCGAACCGACTACCGTTGAAAAGTTAGCGGATGACCTGTGGATCGGAGTGAAAGGCTAATCAAGCTCGGAGATAGCTGGTTCTCCTCGAAAGCTATTTAGGTAGCGCCTCATGTATCACTGTAGGGGGTAGAGCACTGTTTCGGCTAGGGGGTCATCCCGACTTACCAAACCGATGCAAACTCCGAATACCTACAAGTGCCGAGCATGGGAGACACACGGCGGGTGCTAACGTCCGTCGTGAAAAGGGAAACAACCCAGACCGTCAGCTAAGGTCCCAAAGTTATGGTTAAGTGGGAAACGATGTGGGAAGGCTTAGACAGCTAGGAGGTTGGCTTAGAAGCAGCCACCCTTTAAAGAAAGCGTAATAGCTCACTAGTCGAGTCGGCCTGCGCGGAAGATGTAACGGGGCTCAAACCATACACCGAAGCTACGGGTATCACTTAGGTGATGCGGTAGAGGAGCGTTCTGTAAGCCTGTGAAGGTGAGTTGAGAAGCTTGCTGGAGGTATCAGAAGTGCGAATGCTGACATGAGTAACGACAATGGGTGTGAAAAACACCCACGCCGAAAGACCAAGGTTTCCTGCGCAACGTTAATCGACGCAGGGTTAGTCGGTCCCTAAGGCGAGGCTGAAAAGCGTAGTCGATGGAAAACAGGTTAATATTCCTGTACTTCTGGTTATTGCGATGGAGGGACGGAGAAGGCTAGGCCAGCTTGGCGTTGGTTGTCCAAGTTTAAGGTGGTAGGCTGGAATCTTAGGTAAATCCGGGATTCTAAGGCCGAGAGCTGATGACGAGTGTTCTTTTAGAACACGAAGTGGTTGATGCCATGCTTCCAAGAAAAGCTTCTAAGCTTCAGGTAACCAGGAACCGTACCCCAAACCGACACAGGTGGTTGGGTAGAGAATACCAAGGCGCTTGAGAGAACTCGGGTGAAGGAACTAGGCAAAATGGCACCGTAACTTCGGGAGAAGGTGCGCCGGTGAGGGTGAAGGACTTGCTCCGTAAGCTCATGCCGGTCGAAGATACCAGGCCGCTGCGACTGTTTATTAAAAACACAGCACTCTGCAAACACGAAAGTGGACGTATAGGGTGTGACGCCTGCCCGGTGCCGGAAGGTTAATTGATGGGGTTAGCTAACGCGAAGCTCTTGATCGAAGCCCCGGTAAACGGCGGCCGTAACTATAACGGTCCTAAGGTAGCGAAATTCCTTGTCGGGTAAGTTCCGACCTGCACGAATGGCGTAACGATGGCGGCGCTGTCTCCACCCGAGACTCAGTGAAATTGAAATCGCTGTGAAGATGCAGTGTATCCGCGGCTAGACGGAAAGACCCCGTGAACCTTTACTATAGCTTTGCACTGGACTTTGAATTTGCTTGTGTAGGATAGGTGGGAGGCTTTGAAGCGTGGACGCCAGTTCGCGTGGAGCCATCCTTGAAATACCACCCTGGCAACTTTGAGGTTCTAACTCAGGTCCGTTATCCGGATCGAGGACAGTGTATGGTGGGTAGTTTGACTGGGGCGGTCTCCTCCTAAAGAGTAACGGAGGAGTACGAAGGTGCGCTCAGACCGGTCGGAAATCGGTCGTAGAGTATAAAGGCAAAAGCGCGCTTGACTGCGAGACAGACACGTCGAGCAGGTACGAAAGTAGGTCTTAGTGATCCGGTGGTTCTGTATGGAAGGGCCATCGCTCAACGGATAAAAGGTACTCCGGGGATAACAGGCTGATACCGCCCAAGAGTTCATATCGACGGCGGTGTTTGGCACCTCGATGTCGGCTCATCACATCCTGGGGCTGAAGCCGGTCCCAAGGGTATGGCTGTTCGCCATTTAAAGTGGTACGCGAGCTGGGTTTAGAACGTCGTGAGACAGTTCGGTCCCTATCTGCCGTGGACGTTTGAGATTTGAGAGGGGCTGCTCCTAGTACGAGAGGACCGGAGTGGACGAACCTCTGGTGTTCCGGTTGTCACGCCAGTGGCATTGCCGGGTAGCTATGTTCGGAATAGATAACCGCTGAAAGCATCTAAGCGGGAAACTAGCCTCAAGATGAGATCTCACTGGGACCTTGAGTCCCCTGAAGGGCCGTCGAAGACTACGACGTTGATAGGTTGGGTGTGTAAGCGCTGTGAGGCGTTGAGCTAACCAATACTAATTGCCCGTGAGGCTTGACCATATAACACCCAAGCAATTTGACTACTCGAAAGAGCATCAGATTGCGGTGTGTGAAGACGCAATGAACCGAAAGTTCGAGAGCAACACACAAACTATCGCATACCCAATTCGCTGGAACGTCGCAAGACGCGTCAGCTCAAGAATTTCTTGACGACCATAGAGCATTGGAACCACCTGATCCCATCCCGAACTCAGCAGTGAAACGATGCATCGCCGATGGTAGTGTGGGGTTTCCCCATGTGAGAGTAGGTCATCGTCAAGATTAAATTCCGAAACCCCAATTGCGAAAGC
>NZ_JAGYFZ010000198.1:0-3403 GCF_019946675.1 Pseudomonas sp. BF-B-15 | reverse complement strand
CTCCTACAGGTTTGTGATCAGCCGTTACGGAACAGGAAGCTGTAGGCATTCAGCGCAGGCACCCCGCCCAAGTGTGCGTAAAGCACTTTCGAGCCTTCAGGGAACTCGCCACGGCGAACCATTTCGATCATCCCGTGCATGGATTTCCCTTCGTACACCGGGTCGGTCAGCACGCCTTCAAGTCTGCCGCACAGGCGGATGGCTTCCAGCGTGCCGTCGTTGGGCAAACCGTATTCCGGATAGGCGAACCGTGTGTCGAGCACCACATCTTCTTCGGTGATTTCGCGCCCCAGCTCCACCAGTTCAGCGGTGTGCCGGGCGATCCGCAGGATCTGTGCCTTGGTCTTTTCCGGTTTGGCCGAAGCGTCGATACCGATGACATTCTTCGAACGACCGTCGGCGGCAAACCCGACCACCATGCCCGCCTGGGTGCTGCCGGTCACCGAGCAGACCACGATGTAATCGAACTTGAAGCCGAGTTCTTTTTCCTGCTGACGGACTTCCTCGGCGAAACCGACGAAGCCGAGGCCGCCATACGGATGTTCGGAACAGCCCGCCGGGATCGGAAACGGTTTGCCGCCGCGCTCCACCACATCGTTCATGGCCTTTTCCCAGCTGGGGCGAATGCCAATGTCGAACCCGGCGGCGTCCAGTCGTACATCCGCGCCCATGATGCGAGACATCTCGATGTTGCCGACGCGGTCATACACGGCATCGGAGTAGTTCACCCAGTTTTCCTGGACCAGCACGCACTTCATGCCCAGGTGTGCGGCAACGGCGGCGACCTGGCGGGTCTGGTTCGACTGGATCCCGCCGATGGACACAAGGGTGTCGCAGCCCTGCTCGATGGCCTCGGGAATCAGGTATTCGAGCTTGCGCGTCTTGTTGCCACCGAAGGCCAGGCCACTGTTGCAATCTTCACGCTTGGCATACAGCTCGACCTTGCCGCCCAGATGTTCGCTGAGGCGTTTCAAGGGGGTGATGGGCGAAGGACCGAAGGTCAACGGATAGCGTTTGAAACGATTCAGGTTCATGACTCTGCTCCTTGATTATTGGATATCCAAGCGCCAGACCGAAAGGCAAACAGGCTGCATTCCAGGTTCTTTCAGAGGGGCTTCGATGAGTTCAATATTAAGAACAAAGCCAAAAATATGTGTTGCAAGTTTCAATACATTAAAGAAACATAAATCGCCGCCTATCACTTCAAACAACTTTTTATTGCGTAGAAATCCATATGAACGCAACAAATACTCACAAGAAAACCGGCACATCCAGCCCGGAGCCACACCCGCTGGACCGCACCGACCGCGCCATTCTCAAGGCGCTGCAACGCGACGCTTCCATCTCCAATGTGGCGCTTGCCGAGAAGGTCAAACTGAGTGCGCCGGCGTGTTTGCGCCGCGTTGAACGCCTCAAGCAGGCGGGTTTGATCAAGGGCATCGTCGCGTTGCTGGACAATGACGCGCTGGATGCGGGCATGGTGGTGTTGATCGGCGTGGTGCTGGACCGCTCGACGCCGGAATCCTTCGCTGCCTTCGAAGCGGCGGCGCAAAAGGTTTCCGGCTGCATGGAATGCCATGTGGTGACGGGGGAATTCGACTACTTCATGTTGATACGAACCAAGGACAGCAACAGTTTCAACCGCCTGCACGCGGAGCAATTGTTGTACCTGCCCGGCGTGCGGCAGATTCGTTCGTTCATGGGCTTGCGCCAGGTGGTCTCGACGCCGCAGATACCTCTTTGATAGCCCGTGTCAGCCGCGCAACTTGCGCGGTGACCGGGCCCTATCCCGCTTTATTGACCCGGTTTGGCCACCGCCACGCGCCACACCTTGTTGCCGACATCGTCCGCCACCAGCAGCGCACCGCTCTGATCAAGCGCTACGCCCACCGGACGCCCTTGCGCCTCGCCTTCGGCATTGAGGAAACCGGTGAGGAAATCCACCGGTAAACCTGAAGGCTTGCCGTCGCTGAACGGGATGAACACCACCTTGTAGCCGGCCTGCGGATTGCGGTTCCACGAGCCGTGTTCGCCGATGAACACGCCATTGGCGAAAGCGCTGGGCATGGCCCGCGAGTCAGAGAACGCCAGGCCCAGCGGTGCGACGTGGGTACCCAACGCGTAGTCCGGGGCGATAGCCTGGGCCACCTTGTCCGGGCGCGGCGGCTCAACCCGGGTGTCGACGTGGTTGCCGTAGTAACTCCATGGCCAGCCGTAGAACGCGCCGTCTTTTACCGACGTCAGGTAATCCGGCACCAGGTCGCTGCCGATTTCATCGCGCTCATTGACCACGGTCCACAACTGGTTCGAACCGGGTTTCCAGGCCAGGCCGTTGGGGTTGCGCAGACCGCTGGCAAACAGACGCTTGTCGGCGCTTTTAACGTCAACTTCCCAGATCGCCGCCCGCCCTTCTTCGGCCTCCAGACCGTTTTCGCCAACGTTGCTGTTGGAGCCCACGGTGACGTACAGCTTGGTGCCCTCGGGGTTGGCGAGCACGTTCTTGGTCCAGTGGTGATTGATACCGGCAGGCAGATCGGTGACTTTCACCGGCGTCGCGGTGATCTCGGTTTGCCCCTCGCTGTAAGGCACTTTGACCAAGGCGTCGGCGTTGGCGATGAACAGCTCGTTGCCCACCAATGCCATGCCGAAGGGTGACGTCAGTCCACTCATGAACACCGTGCGCAGTTCAGCGTGACCGTCACCGTCGGCATCGCGCAGCAAGGTGATTCGATTGGCGCTGGGCGCATCGGCGCCGACACGGCCCATCACAAAACCCATCGCGGTGCGCCGCGCCCAGGCCAGCGGACCGCTGCCACCGTCAGTGGCGCCTTCAGGCATCGGTGGGTGATTGCTTTCGGCGACCAACAGATCGCCATTGGGCAATCTGTAGATCCAGCGCGGGTGGTCGAGGTTCTCGGCCAGGGCCGTCACCGTGAAACCGGCAGGCGCTTTCGGCTTGTCGCTGCCGGACCAGCCGATGGCCTTGGACACCTTCAACGTCGGGATCAGCGTGGTCGTGGGCTCAGGCAACTGCGGGCTCGGGCCGACACTGGCCTGCGGCGGCAGTTTGGAAGATTCACCACACGCGGTGAGCAACGCGGCAGCGGTCATCAAGAGCGCCAGTCGGCGGGAGACAGTCATGGTTCGAACCTCGCAATGGCCATCCGTGGGCCAATTCAGGAATAGGCAAAATCCCGTCGAGTATCGCGGCGCCGATTCGTTTCAAACACCGCGCCCGCCACAAATCAATTTTGCCTGAATCGCACGAATGCAAACGTCCAATGCCGGGCACTATCCCTGACAAAGACGCAACCCACTGTAGGAGCCGGCTTGCCGGCGATGAGGCCCGTAGGATTTGCATCGATTTCAAGGCCGCCATCGCGGGCAAGCCGGCTCCTACAAG
>NZ_JAGYFZ010000197.1:0-3610 GCF_019946675.1 Pseudomonas sp. BF-B-15 | reverse complement strand
CTCCCCATACCGCCCCAGCCCCTTCTTCACGATCCTTCCCGACATCGGTACTGAAAACCTCCTCGCACATGCCTGCGAGTCATTGGCCTCCGCCAGCGTCATGACCAGCGATTTAGCTACCTACCTGAACGGTTCACAGCGCAACACCGCGCTGGCCATTGCGCAAATCATCATGCTGGCGGAGCTGGCAGTGAACCAGGCACTGGATAACGTTGATCCGCAGGAGTAGGCAGGCATACCGCGTCATCGTTAATCGCGAGCAGGCTCGCTCCCACACTGGACCGCGTTCCCTTGCGGGAGCGAGCCTGCTCGCGATGACGGACGGCCAGCCGACAGTGATGTCATCTGATCCACCGGCACATCCAGCCGCGCTCGCCCATAAAACGCCAACGCCGTCAGCAAACACGCCAGCCACACAAAGATCCCGGCCCAGAACGTGTGGGACATGTAGTGCCAGCCTTGCAGGACCCGCGTCGTGCCGTAGACAAAACCGAGCAGCAGCGAGCCGTACATCAGCGCTTTTGAATAGCGCCAGCGATAGCGGCGCGCCACGAAGTACAACGCCAGCATGGTGAACCCGCCCGAAGCATGCCCGCCCGGCCAGCAGCGCCCCTCTCCGGCTTCCCTGAACAGTTGGAAGTTTTCGTACCACTCCATGTGGGCAATTTTCCCGCCATACAGGGTCGTTTCAATTGGGCAGTACACGCTGGTGTGCGCCTTGAGGAAATGGATCACCCCGGTGCAAATGGCAAACGCGAACACCACAAACAGAAAATCCCGACGATGGTCATAGGTAAACTTCAGCACCGGAGCGGCTTTGCTCCGCTCCAGGAATCGGCCAAGACGCGGACGTTTTTGCGGGTTGATCAGCGGCCAGACAAACGACAGCATCGCGCCGATCAAGGCAATTTCAGCAGTCCAGTTCGGAATGATGCGCGCCCATTTATGGGTGAGCTTTTCAAAGAAGTGAACCTGGTCGAGCGGGAAGGTCTGGGTCAGCGGATCAAAAAAAAGATTACTGAACGCGATGTCGATTTTGGTCATGTCGAACATCAGAAAAACAACGGCTGCGCAGGCCAGTGGAATACCGAAGTTGAAATAGTAAAAACGCATGGGATTACTCATTGGCTGGTCACCGAGCGCCAGTCGGAAGCTTCGATATAACCAAGCATTCGCGGCGCCTGTAGCGATTCGGCGGAGATAAACAAAGAGGCGCCATAGCCAAGAGTGGCCGTCGGCAACTTGAGGCCTTTCTCGATCTGCGCCATGCATTCACTGTGGGTCACCAGAATCAGATTACGCCCTGGCACTTTGTGCGCCAGCGCGTCACGCAACATAGTGCCCTTGCAATTGATCAACCACTCCTCATGGGTACTCACCTTGTTGAACATGTAGGAGGCCGTCTGCGCGGTCCGCATCATCGGGCTGTTATAAATGTCAGCCTCGCCCAGGCCGAGCCTTTCGAATTGCGCACCGACACTCACGGCGACGCTGCGCGAACGATCCGTGATGCCGTCATTGCCCGTCAGACACGCGGCCGTCGAGTGATCGCAGCGCTCGACATGGCGCACCAGCACAATCATGTCGCCCTTGGCCCAACCGGATAACAACGCCCGGGCGCCCGAGACATTGCCATGGGCCAGGTCCGGAACGGCGGCAGGCCGCAACAGCCAGACGGTCAACGGGATCACCAACAGCGCCGAGGCGAGTACCACTGCGGTGTTTCGATAGCGGGTAAAACGGCTCAGATCAATCGAGCGTTTGACCCCGAACAGACTCAGTCTCAATTCCACATCAGGCCGCCTCACCGGCATGCATCACTTACATTCGATGCCGCGAGGGTAGAGAGGCTCGCGTCGGCAGCCGGTGAAACCCATGTGAAAAAAAGCTTAAGCCCCCTGCAAAAACTTTTGTTACAGAACCGTCTGACAAAATCCTTTCAGCTCTCGCGATTGCTGCCGATACAGACCTGCTACACACCCTTGGCTACCAAAAACAACAATCTTCCAGCCAACCGACGACCAAAAGCGCAACGTTCCTGGAGGAATTTGATGAATAGCTGGTTCGGCAACATCAGCGTGAACATGAAACTGGGCCTGGGGTTTGGCCTGGTCCTGGCACTGACCTGCGTCCTCGCCCTGACCGGCTGGACGAGCCTGGGCAGCCTGATTGACCGCAGCAACTGGATGAGCGACATCACCCAGCTCAATGCCGGCCTGACCAAACTGCGTGTGGTTCGCTTGCAATACATGCTGACCAACGGCGATGAAACCACCGCGCAGAACGTCCAGACCACCCTGGATGCGTTTGCCGCTCAGCAACAAGCGCTGCTGGTGAAATTCAAGAGCCCGGAAAACCTCAAGCTGCTCAAAGAGCAAGGTACGCAAATTGACGCGTACAAAACGTCCCTGAACAAAATGCGCAGCGCCTACCGCGCCGGCAACAGCGCGCGCGACGCCATGGGCGCCAACGCGGAAAACGCGAATTCGCTGATCAACGCCATCAGTACCCGCGTACAACAAATGCCGTTGAGCGATCAGCGCTTCGAACAATTCCAGGCCATCACCGCCGCCAAGGAAGCGTTCATGCTGGCCCGCTACGAAGTGCGCGGTTATACCGCGACCACCAACGCCGAGACCGAGCAGAAAGCCGTCGGCCAACTGGACGCGGCCATCGCCAGCCTGAAACAACTCAATGTGCAATTCGCCGACACTATGCTGGACGAGTTGCGTCAGCTGGAAACGGCATTGAGCAATTACCGCAGCGCTTTGCAGGCTTATAAAGCCGCGAGCAACGATGCTGTGCAGGCGCGCAAGGAAATGACCGATCAGGGCGCCGCCATCGTGACCCTGAGTGAGCAGCTGTATCAGATCCAGCTCGACCGTCGTGACGCCGAAAGCGCACAAGCCCGCACCCTGCAACTGATCAGCACCTTGCTGGCGTTGCTGGTCGGGATCATTGCCGCCGTCATCATCACCCGTCAGATCACCCGCCCGCTGCGCGACACGCTGGCAGTGGTCGAACGCATCGCCGGCGGCGACCTGTCCCAGGACGTCAAAGTGACGCGCCGCGATGAACTCGGCGTGTTGCAGCAAGGCATTGCGCGCATGGGCGTGACCCTGCGTGACCTGATCAGCGGTATCCGCGACGGCGTTACCCAGATCGCCAGCGCCGCCGAAGAGTTGTCCGCCGTGACCGGGCAGACCAGCGCCGGCGTTAACAGCCAGAAGATCGAGACCGATCAAGTGGCCACCGCCATGCACGAGATGACCGCCACCGTGCAGGAAGTCGCGCGCAATGCCGAAGAAGCTTCACAAGCAGCGGCCGCCGCCGACGGCGAAGCCCGCGAAGGCGACAAAGTGGTCAACGAAGCCATCGCCCAGATCGAGCGCCTAGCCAGCGAAGTGGTGCGATCCACCGAAGCCATGAGCGTGCTGCAACACGAAAGCGACAAGATCGGCAGCGTCATGGACGTGATCAAGGCCGTGGCCGAACAGACCAACCTGCTGGCACTCAACGCCGCTATCGAAGCAGCGCGCGCCGGTGAAGCCGGACGTGGTTTTGCCGTGGTGGCCGACGAAGTGCGTGGCCTGGCCCAGCGTACGCAGAA
>NZ_JAGYFZ010000196.1:0-3659 GCF_019946675.1 Pseudomonas sp. BF-B-15 | reverse complement strand
GGGGGGTGTTGCTGGGCGAGCAATGCGGTGATGTTGAATACGCCATCGCCGGAACGCCGCCCGCAGCAAGCCGGCTCCTACACGGGGTCGCGGCGCACGCGGATTAACGGTTGGAATCGTGAGACGCCTTCGCGGGCAAGCCTCGCTCCTACAGGGGTGGTGTGTCGTTCAAATTTATTGTGGCCGACACACAACCCCTGTAGGAGCGAGGCTTGCCCGCGAAGGCGCCCTCACAAATGACAAAAAACCTCAAACCGCCAATCGTGACGTCGAACCAATCACCTTTTCCAGCACGCTGAAATCAATCCACTCACGCACATCAAAACGGCGTGGAATGAAATCCCAGCGATGCAGGAAATCGGTGAAATCCTGCAACGCTTCAATCGAGCGCGCATCCAGGGTCGTACGCAAACGCCGATGCGCATCTTCACCATACGCAGCGGCCACCCAGTACTCGCTGGTATTGAGTTCCCGCGCCAAAAAGCGTCGGGTTTCTTCCGGATTGGCCCACGCCCATTGCTCGGTGCGCAGCACGGTGTCGACGATTTTCACGCTGGCATCGAAATGTTCGTGCAGCAGGTGCGTGTCCACGGTCAGGGTCCGTGGCGTGCCGTTGTTCGAGCGAATCAACGGGTCAGGGTGCGAGCCGGTATCGACCACCACCTGCAAGCCGAACTCGTTCGCCAGGTGCACGGCGTGCGCACCCTTGAGGAAAATCGCGTCGATGTCGCCGCGCAGCAGTCCGATCAGTTCGTTGTTGCGCTTGCTGAAGCGCGTGACACCGAGGCTGACTTCCGAGCCGAAGACATGCTGTTTTTGATCGTCGCTGTAAGTACCGCCGTAGGGGTAATCCACCAGCTCGACGTCGGACACCTCCAGGCCTTCAAGCTTGAGGGCGTTTTCCAGTCCGCGCAGGGCCTGGGCGCGGGTGAAATCGATCTGCACGTTGGCCCATTTCGGCAGGCCGAAGCGGCGGTTCTTCAGGTCGCGAATGCTCTTCACGCCGCTTTCCGCAGTGGTCAGGATCAACTGCACCTCGTCGCTCCAGGACAACCCCAATACCCGGGTTTGCACGCCGCTGGCGTAGGCCCAGATCGCTGGAATATTGCCGCCGTGGCGCACCGAATTTTTCAGGTGATGGTCGTAATGAGCTTCGCGAACTTCCCGTTCACTGGACTCGCGCAAGGACTGGATATTGGTGCCGAACGGCAGAAAGGCTTCCGCCAGGCGTCCGGACTGCACGGCGATGCCAAGCCCGGTGGGCACCGGGCTGTGGGTGTACCAAAGGGTATCGAGTGGTTTGCTCATAAGGGTCTTCAGTTCCAATCCATGAAATCCGGCGGGTTAGCCAGCCAGTGCGGTGGGTGTTGCCAGCAGCGCTTGCAACGGCCGCGGATCGATCCAGTCGCGCACGTCGAAGCTTTTCGGGATGAAGCGCCAGCGATGCAGGAAGTGGGTGAAATCCTGCAACGCGGCGATGGCCTGTTCGTCGAGTTCGGTGCGCAGGCGCAGGTGCGCGTCGTCGCCGTACGCGGCGCTGACCCAGTACTCGCTGCTGTTGGTTTCCCGAGCCAGGTAGCGACGGGTTTCTTCCGGGTGGGTGTGCGCCCATTGTTCGGCGCGCAGCACCGAATCAAGAATGCCGGTGGCCACATCGAAATGCTGGTCCAGCAGGTTCAGGTCCACGGCCAGTGTGCGTGGGGTGCCGTTGTTGCTGCGAATCAGCGGTTCCGGGTGCGAACCGGTGTCGATCACCGTGTGCAGGCCGAACTCGTGGGCCTGCCGGGCGGCACTCGCGCCCTTGAGGAAAATCGCATCGACCTCACCGCGCAGCAGGCCCACCAGTTCCAGGTTGCGCCCCTCGACCCGCTGCGCGCTGACCGGCGTGCCGTTGACGGTTTGCACCTGCGGGTCGCTGAACGTGCCGTCATAACGGAAGTTCACCAATTGCACGTCGCCGACTTGCAGGCCTTCGAGTTTCAGGGCGTTTTCCAGGCCTCGCAGGGCCTGGGCGCGGGTGAAGTCGATCTGCGCGCCAGCCCAGTCCGGCAAGCCGAAACGACGGTCCTTGAGGTCCTTGACGGTTTTGATGCCGCTGTCGGCGCGGGTCAGGATCAGTTGCACTTCATCAGCCCAGGACAGGCCGATGACCCGGGTTTCCCGGCCCTGCGCACGGGCCCAGATTGCCGGGATGTTGCCGCCGTGGCGTACCGAGTTGCGCAAGGTGTGATCGAAGTGCGATTCGCGAACCGCTTTGTCAGTGGACTCGCGCAGCGATTGAACCTCGGTGCCGAGCGCGCCGACGGTGTCTTGCAGCCAGCCTTTTTGCACGGCGATACCGAGCCCGGTCGGGACCGGGCAGCGGGTGTACCAGAGGGTGTCGAGGGCTTGCGTCATGAATGATTCTCCCGCCGCGCTCAGGCGCTGGCCTTCAAGTGAGTTTGCGGTTGGGCGACAGGGCGCTGATGCACCAGCGGCAGCACTTCCTGCCCGATGCGCAGGGCTTCTTCCAGGTGCGGATTGCCGGCGAGGATGAAGGTCGAGAAACCGGCGTCGCGGTATTCCGACAGGCGTTCGGCGATGTTCTGGTGACTGCCCACCAGGCCCACGGTCGGCCCGGGTTTGGCCTTGGCGAAACCGGCCCACAGGTTCGGGCCAATGATCAGGTCATCAAAGCGATCGACGTTCTGGTGGTAAGCCGTTTGCCGTGCGCCACCGACTGAATCGGAACCGCTGGTAAAGCCTTTGGCGACCACGCTGCTCTTGCCTTCGAGCTTGTCGAACTGGCGGCGCAGATCTTTCCAGGCCTGCTCTTCGGTTTCGCGTGCGAAGAGGTCGACGCGCAGGCCGAAGCGCACGCTGCGACCTTGTTTGTCCGCCAGTTCGCGGACGCGCTCGATGTGCGGCTTGAGCTTGTCGATCGGCTCGGCCCAATTCAGGTAAACGTCGGCATGTTTGGCGGCGACATCCAGCGCGGCA
This sequence comes from Pseudomonas sp. BF-B-15, assembly GCF_019946675.1. Lineage (NCBI taxonomy): Bacteria > Pseudomonadati > Pseudomonadota > Gammaproteobacteria > Pseudomonadales > Pseudomonadaceae > Pseudomonas > Pseudomonas sp. BF-B-15. Next base: position 680 of record NZ_JAGYFZ010000196.1, on the reverse strand, counting down.
TCGGAAAAACCGGAGAAATACACGCCGGGTTTGCGTTCGTTTTGCAAGCCATGGGGCAGGGCGCCGTTCTCCAGTTGGTAGATATCGCCGTCGTAGGAGAAACGTTCGTTCTGCCAAAGACCCTGGATGATGTCGAGGAATTCGCCGGTGCGCTTGTAGCGCAGGTCGTGTTCGAGGAAGTCACCGTTGGCCCGCTGACTGGCCGGGTTGCCGCCGGTGATGATGTTCCACTCCAGGCGGCCGCGACTGAGGTTTTGCAGGATGGCCGCTTGTTGCGCGGCATAGGCCGGCAAGGTCCAGGTGGCCTGGAAGGCGATCAGGAATTTGATCCGGCGGGTTTCCCGGGCCAGGGCCGCTGCGGCAATCCACGGCTCCGGGCCGGTGGGCAGCAGGGCGCCTTCGAACCCGGCCAGTTCCGCCGCTTTCGCGACCTGGGCGATGTAGTCGATGTAAGTGAAATCATCCGGTTCGCCGTTGGGCAAGCGCCCCGGTGCGATGTTGCCCGGTCGATAGTCCGGGTTGCCACGATTGTGTTTGTCGGTGGTCAGTTGCGGACCATCGGTGCCCAGCGGCAGACGCCAGAAAAATTCAGTGCTCATGGGATGCTCCTGATTCAAGTACGCGTTGCGTCGCGCAGGTGCGAGGACGCCTTGGCAGGGGTGGTTGCAACGGACATGCCA
>NZ_JAGYFZ010000195.1:0-3710 GCF_019946675.1 Pseudomonas sp. BF-B-15 | reverse complement strand
GCACCAAAGAGCCAGGTCGGCTTTCAGGCCGCCTCGGCGGCTGTGGCGGTAGTCGCCCCCTCGAGAGGCCGAGTGGAGGTTCTGCGCAGTGGGCAACCCGGCATGGATGCCGGGTTAGCCGCCCCCGGCCAGGGATGGCCGATGGCGGCGGGCCCACGGAGCAGGACCGGAGCGAGGGCATGCCGAGCCATAGCGAGGCACCGAACGAAAGGGGCAAAAGCGCTTTGGTTACTTTCCGCCGGGCCGCGCAGGCTTTTCGAAAGTGACTCGCCGTAAGGGCGAAACCAATAGCCGCCATCACCGCAGCAACGGATATACCCCCACCCAATCCCAAAAACCTCCTCAACATCACACTCGAACAGCAGTTTTAAGGCCCCACCCGTCGGCAAAAGTCTGGATAAATCGCATCAAGGTCGCTATCGGGACAGTGCTGACGGTTTAAGTTGGCAAGATTGACTCACCCACCCTCACCCCCACCTTGGGGAAACACGGTCATATTTATGTCATGTCAGGTCCGCAAGCTCGGACCTGTCCGCCAACAACAGGTTGATAACAACAAGGACGACCACATGCCCACACAAAACCCGCACCGTAACCTCGGTTTGTGCACCTCCAGCAAGGTCTACAACGCCCTGACCGAACTCAAGCACCTGGAAGGTCATCGCAGCGCCAAATTTCTTTCGCTACTGGCCGAAAACCTGGTGCGAAAAGGCCTGCTCAACGAACAGGAAGTGGTCCACATGCTGGACCTGGTGGTCGACTGACCGACAGACGGTCGTTTGCACCCGCTGCCGTCAATGTCGACTATCGAAAGCGATGATTGTTCGTTCGCGCAGCAGACCCGTAAGGTAGCTCCATAGATTGATGGAGGTACTTATGTCCCAGGTTCAAATCATGTCCGTTATTGGCAGCGCCGTTCCCGCCTCGCTTAGAGAGCTGGGATTGCTCGCCTGTTGGTATCTGGTCCAGGACGGTGAACAAATCAGCGGTCCGCTGCCATCGCTGACCGCCGCCAAGGCACTGTCACAGAGCTTCGACGCCGGCCGACTCAGCGCTTAAGGCAACTGCACCCGCGGTTTGGTTTCCATGAAAATCGCCCAGCTCGACATAAACAGCGCGGCGATCAACGGTCCGATGACAAAGCCATTGAGCCCGAAAATCGCCAGGCCGCCGAGGGTCGAGATGAGGATCAGATAGTCCGGCATCTTCGTGTCCTTGCCCACCAGGATCGGGCGCAGCACGTTGTCCACCAGGCCAATCACGAACACCCCGAACAGCCCCAGCACCACGCCCTGCCAGATCGCCCCGCTGAACAGGAAAAACGCGGCCACCGGCGCCCAGACAATCCCTGCGCCGACCGCCGGCAACAGCGACAGAAACGCCATCAACACCGCCCAGAGCAACGAGCTCGGGATGTCCAGAAACCAGAAAATAAAACCGCCCAATGCGCCTTGAGTGATCGCCACAAAAAGGTTGCCCTTCACCGTGGCACGCACCACGCGGTTGAACTTGAGCTGCAAACGGCGTTTCTGGTGTTCTTCCAGCGGCACGGCGGCGCGCACTTTGCGCGCCAGTTCTGCTCCGTCGCGCAAAAAGAAGAACAACAGGTACAGCATGATGAAAAAACCCACCACGAAATCAAACGTACCCTGACCGAAACTGAAGGCTTTGTTGGCGATGAACTCATTGCCCGTCACCGCACTCTTGATGATTTTCTCCCGCAGCCCCTCCAGCTCACCGATCCCGGCGCGATCGAGCAAGTGCTGGAAGTACGGAGGCAGGCTGTGTTTGAAATGCGTGATGTACCCCGCGATGTCCAGCTCGCCGCTTTCGATGCTCTTGTAAAGCGCCGCCCCTTCCTGGACCAGCAGAATACTGAGGATGATCACCGGCAGGATCGCAATGACCATGCAGATGCTCAACGTCAGCATTGACGTCAGGTTGCGCTCCCAGCCGAACTTCAGTTGCAGTCGCCGCTGCAACGGCGCGAAGAGAATGCCGAGGATCACCGCCCAGAACACCGCGCCGTAGAACGGCAGCAAAATCCAGATAAACGCGGCGGTCACCAACCCCAGCAAAATCACCAGTGATTTGTCTTGTACCTTCTCTTCGTTCATGTCCGATCCATGTCAGTCCGCAGGGCACAGGCCCTTGTACCAAGAGCCGTCCTGATGCTTAGTCCGCCACGGTTCGCGCGAGTGCCATCCGTTTGTTCATCAAGCATAGATCCAGATCAATGAATGCCACGGGCATGCCGATTATCCTCGCCGGCTTTTGCGATCGACCCGCCCATGACCCTTTTCACACCTGAGCTGCTCGCCCCCGCCGGCACCCTGAAAAACATGCGTTATGCCTTCGCCTATGGCGCCGACGCGGTGTACGCCGGTCAGCCTCGCTACAGCCTGCGGGTGCGCAACAACGAGTTCGATCACGCCAACCTCGCGCTCGGCATTCGCGAGGCCCAGGCCCAGGGCAAGCGCTTTTACGTGGTGGTGAACATCGCCCCGCACAACGCCAAACTCAAAACCTTCCTCAAGGACCTGGAGCCGGTGATTGCCATGGCACCGGACGCGCTGATCATGTCCGATCCGGGCCTGATCATGCTGGTGCGTCGGCACTTCCCGCAGATGCCGATCCACCTGTCGGTGCAAGCCAACACGGTCAACTGGGCGAGTGTCGAGTTCTGGCAACAACAAGGCTTGAGCCGGATCATCCTGTCGCGGGAACTGTCCCTGGAAGAAATCGCCGAAATCCGCCAGCAAGTGCCCGCCATGGAGCTGGAAGTATTCGTCCACGGCGCGTTGTGCATGGCCTATTCCGGCCGCTGCCTGCTGTCGGGCTACATGAACAAACGCGATGCCAATCAGGGCAGTTGCACCAATGCCTGTCGCTGGAAGTACTCGGCGCAAGAAGCCACGGAAAATCTGCTCGGCGACATCGTGCAGACCTTCCAGCCCGAACCGACGCTGGGGATCGGCGCGCCCACCGATCAAGTATTCCTGTTGCAGGAAGCCAACCGCCCCGACGAACTGATGCCGGCCTTCGAAGACGAACACGGCACCTACATCATGAACGCCAAGGACCTGCGCGCCGTGCAGCACGTCGAGCGCCTGACGCAGATGGGCGTGCATTCGCTGAAAATCGAAGGCCGGACCAAATCTCACTTTTACTGCGCGCGCACCACTCAGGTTTACCGCCGGGCGATCGACGATGCGGTGGCCGGTCGCGACTTCGACCGGGGCCTGATGACCGATCTGGAATCCCTCGCCCAGCGCGGTTACACCGAAGGTTTTCTGCGTCGTCACGTGCATGACGAATATCAGAATTATCAGAACGGCAGCTCAGTGTCGGAGCGACAGCAATTTGTCGGTGAATTGACCGGCGAGCGGCGCGACCGGCTGGCGGAAGTCAAAGTGAAGAACCGTTTTGGCCTGGGCGATCACATGGAACTGATGACGCCCAAGGGCAACTTCCACTTCGATTTGCATCAGTTGCAGAACGTCAAAGGCCAACCCATCGATGTGGCGCCGGGGGATGGGCACACCGTGTACCTGCCGATTCCGGATGCGGTGGATTTGCGCTTCGGGTTGTTGATGCGGGATGTGCGCGAGATGTGATCTTCGATCAACACCGCTATCCCCAAAACACCGCAACCTCTGTAGGAGCCGGCTTGCTGGCGATCCATGCGACGCGGTCTGTCAAATGAACCG
>NZ_JAGYFZ010000194.1:0-3783 GCF_019946675.1 Pseudomonas sp. BF-B-15 | reverse complement strand
GCAACAAGTGTCCGCCGTGATGAACAACAGCCGCGCCCTCACCGACAGCAGCGTCGCCCTGACCCGCAAGGCCGGCGTGTCACTGGAAAATATCACCCGCACGGTGTCCAACATCCAGTCGATGAACCAGCAGATCGCTGCCGCCGCCGAACAGCAAAGCGCCGTGGCCGAAGAGATCAGCCGCAGCATCATCAACGTACGCGACGTGTCCGAACAGACCGCCGCTGCCAGCGACGAAACCGCTAAATCCAGTGTTGAACTGGCGCGGTTGGGGAATCAGTTGCAGATGATGGTGAGTCACTTCAGGGTTTGACGTTCACTTTGCGGTGAAGCAAAGGCCCATTCGCGGGCAAGCCTCGCTCCTACAGGATTGATGTCGTTCGGAAAATCATCTGAACAACATCAATCCTGTAGGAGCGAGGCTTGCCCGCGAATGCAATCAACAGACAACGGATACCAGGGATCGGACCCTAGCCTCACATTCACAGCCTTAACGCAGAGGCAGATCTAACTCGATACCACCACTCTCTCTGAATCGATTATTGATTCGACTCCCCAAACCGCAGGTACGACCATTCGGGTCGAGCGCTTTCCTCAAGATGAAGAGAGCCTCCTCTTCAACTGAACGGCAATTACTCTCTGCCGCGATTCGCAATTGCTCGTAGATCTGCTGATCAAGATTGCCAATGGTAATGCTGGCCATAAGCGCCTCCTGTGCTCGTCGAAATTGAACGGACGACACTATCACGAGGCGTGATTTTTCCTGCCGCGTTACACACTAATCGCATTGGTAAACACCAACCGATTCCCGAACGGATCAGCGATGGTCATGTCCTGGCTGCCCCACGGCATGGCCTGGATCTGTGGGTGCGAAAACGTGTAGTCCTTGGCCAGCAATTGCTGCTGAAATGCCTCCAGCTCATCGGTCTCGATGCGCAGCGCCGAGCCCGGCGTGCTGTCGCCGTGATGTTCCGACAGGTGCAACACGCATTCGCCGCGGGAGACTTGCAGGTACAGCGGGAAATTCGGCTCGAAACGGTGCTGCCAGTCGATCTTGAAACCGAGGAAGTCGACGTAGAACTCCACGGCTTTGTTTTCGTCGAAAATCCGCAGGATCGGGGTGGTTTTGCCGAAGCTCATCAAGTTGCTCCCAGACTGGTAAGGCCCAGAGTGTAGCCGGGCTAGTGTCAGCGCTTCGGCTTGGCGATGGCTTTCTTTAATTGCAATGTGCCACCACGTGAAGCAGTTCAAAAGATTTGTCGACTGGCTGATCGCTTTCGCCGGCAAGCCTGGCTCCTACAGGGGTTTGTGGAGGCTCTGAAAACCGTCACGCAAATCGCCTTCCCGAGCCAGGAACCGCCCTTCCCTTTTGCCGTTCGCCTGCCCTTCGCTGTAACTCAACACACCGTTGACCCACACCCCGTCAATGCCTTCTGCCGCCCGTTGCGGATCGTTGAAATCCGCGACATCACGAATCGTTGCAGGATCGAACAGCACCAGGTCCGCCCAATGCCCTTCACGGATTTCGCCGCGCTCCTTCAAGCCGAATCGCGCTGCGGACAACCCGGTCATTTTGTGTACCGCGGTGTGCAGCGGAAACAGCCCGACATCGCGACTGAAATGTCCGAGGACGCGTGGGAAAGCGCCCCACAAACGTGGATGCGGGAATGGGTCTTCCGGCAAGCCGTCGGAGCCGACCATCGACAGCGGATGCGCGAGGATGCTTCGTACGTCTGCCTCGTCCATTCCGTAGTACACCGCGCCAGCCGGTTGCAGCCGGCGAGCGGCTTCCAGCAGCGGAACGTTCCACTCGGCGGCGATATCCATCAGGTCGCGGCCACCGAGTTCCGGGTGCGGCGTGGACCAGGTGATGGTGATGCGGTGCGCATCGGTAACTTGCTTGAGGTCCAGGGTCGAAGAGCTCGCCGCGTAGGGATAACAATCGCAGCCCACCGGGTGGGTTTTCGCGGCCTCTTCAAGTGAGGCCAGCAGTTGCGGACTCCGCCCCCAGTTACCGGCGCCGGCACATTTGAGGTGGGAAATGATCACCGGTGATTGCGCATGACGGCCGATCTGGAACGCCTCGTCCATGGCCTCCAGCACGGGCTCGAACTCGCTGCGCAAATGGGTGGTGTACACCGCGCCGAATGCCGTCAGTTCTTCGGTCAGTTGCATCACTTCATCGGTGGACGCCGAGAACGCGCTGGCGTACGCCAGACCGGTGGACAGACCCAACGCGCCGGCTTCAAGGCTTTCGCGCAGTTGCTCACGCATCGCGCTGATTTCATCAGGCGTGGCCGTGCGAAACAGGTCGTCGAGGTGATTGCTGCGCAACGCGGTATGGCCGACCAGAGCGGCGACGTTCAACGTGGTGTTCGCCGCTTCGACCGCCGCGCGGTAGTCGCGAAACGTCGGGTAAACAAAGGCCGCCGAGGTGCCGAGCAGGTTCATCGGGTCTGGCGGATCGCCCTTCAAACTCACCGGCGAAGCGCTGATCCCGCAATTGCCGACGATCACCGTGGTCACGCCCTGGCTGAGCTTGGGCAGCATTTGCGGCTGGCGGATCACCACCGTGTCGTCGTGGGTGTGCACGTCGATAAAACCCGGTGCCAGCACTCGGCCGGCGGCGTCGATTTCTTCGCTGGCGGTGGCGTCGTGCAGGTCGCCGATGCGCTCGATGCGGCCATGCAGAATTGCCACGTCGGCGGGGTAACCGGGGGCGTTGCTGCCGTCGATGATCAGGGCGTTGCGAATCAGCGTGTCGTACATCATGTCAGTCTCCCAGCGGCAAGTGATCGTCGCCGCCGCGGTAATCGTCGAGGGCGAGTTTGATCCGCCGCAGACGTTCTTGATTGTCTTCAGGATTGGCCAGCGCCAGCTCGGTTGCGAGCACATCGATGGCCAGCAGCATGCCGTAGCGCGCCGCCGTGGGTTTGTAGATGAACGAGGTTTCCGCACTTTGCAGTGGCAGCACGATGTCGGCCAGTTGCGCCAACGGCGAGTCGCTGCGTGTGATGGCCAGAATTCTTGCGCCGTAGTTGCGGGCCAGTTCCACCGTTTCGAGCAACTCGGGGGTGATGCCGGTCAGCGAGCAGACGATGACCACGTGCTCGGCACTGAGGCTGGCTGCGGTGACCCGCATCATCACCGGGTCGTGACACACCGAAATCGGGTAGCCGAAGCGCACCAGCCGCACTTGCAGTTCATCGCTGCACAAGGTCGAGCAACCGCCCATGCCGAAGGCATGAATCATCCGCGCCTTGCCCAACAGTTTCACCGCGTCGGCGAAGCGCGACTCGTCGAACGCCGACAGGTGCTGACGCAACGTCGACTCGATATCGCCCACAATCTGCCCATAGAACGCCGATTGATCGGGCGTGCCCGCCGGGTCGAGAAAACGGCTGCCGACGCCGCTGGCCTGTGCCAGTTGCAGGCGCAGGTCGCGCAAGTCGCGGCAACCCACCGTGCGGGCGAAACGCGACAGCGTGGCGGTGCTGACTTCCGCTCTCAGCGCCAGCTCGTCGAGGCTGGCGGCAGAGGCAAATCCTACGTCGTCGAGCATCAGCCGCGCGATGCGTCCTTCGCCGGCGCTGAAGGAATCCTGACGGGCGCGGATCTGGTAGAGGATGTCCATGGCAGGCGGCTCCGGTTAAATCAGGTAAGAAAGACCCACGGTCAGCGCGAAGGCGACCAGCGAAATAATGGTCTCCAGCACGGTCCAGGTCTTGAACGTCTGGGTGACGCTCATGTTGAAGTATTCCTTGATCAACCAGAAGCCGCCGT
>NZ_JAGYFZ010000193.1:0-3933 GCF_019946675.1 Pseudomonas sp. BF-B-15 | reverse complement strand
ATGTAGCTGACACACCATCGCCAGCAAGCCGGCTCCTACAGGGGGAGGAAGATGTATGTCCCGATCTGTAAAGCGCTGGATTCCGAGGGCAGCTTCATTGCTGCTCTGCCTTTTGTTCTGGCAACTCGCCGCCAGCCACCACTGGAACCTCGGCCTGGTCACCTTCGCCAATGTCCCGACACCGCTGGCGGTGATCGAAGCCGCCCTGGGCCTGGGCGATTCCGGCAAACTCGCCCAGCACCTGAGCAGCAGCCTCAGCCGGGTCTTCGCCGGTTACCTCGCGGCGCTGATCATCGGCATCGCGTTGGGCCTGGCCATCGGCCGTTCGAAATGGGCCGAAGATTTGCTGTTGCCGCCGCTGGAAGTCCTGCGCCCGATCCCGGCCGTTGCCTGGATTCCCCTGGCGATCCTGATGTTCCCGTCATCAGAACTGTCGATGGTCTTCATCACCTTCACCGGCGCGCTGTTCCCGATCCTGCTCAACACCGTGCACGGCGTCGAAGGCGTCGACCCGCGCCTGATTGCCTCGGCGAAAAGCCTCGGGGCAGGGCGTCGGGCGATTCTGCTGGAGGTGATTCTGCCGGGCGCCGCGCCGAGCATCATCACCGGCCTCGCCATCGGCATGGGCACCTCGTGGTTTTGCCTGGTGACCGCCGAAATGATCTCCGGCCAATACGGCATCGGCTATTACACCTGGGAGTCCTACACCATCCAGAACTACGCCGACATCGTCGTCGGCATGTTGCTGATCGGCGTGCTCGGCATGGGCAGCAGCCTGCTGATCAAACGGTTGGGCGGGTTGTTGACGCCTTGGCATCGTCCACGAGGAAAAGCCTGATGAGCGTATTTCAACACCTTGAAGGGCGCATCGATATTCGCGGATTGTCGATCAGCCTCGGGGAGGGCCGTGACGCGTTCGAAGCCGTGCAAGGCCTCGATTGCCAGATCGAACCGGGGCAGTTCGTGTGCATTCTCGGCCCCTCCGGTTGCGGCAAATCGACCTTGCTCGGCGCGCTGGCCGGACACCTGCAACCTCGCGCCGGCAGCCTTAAAGTCGATGGCGAAGACGTGTCGAGTCCTTCGCCCCAGCGCGGCATGGTGTTCCAGCACCACACGCTGTTCCCTTGGCGCACGGTGCGCGACAACGTCGCGTTCGGCCTGAAAATGCGCGGCATCGGCAAGGCCGAACGGCACGAAGCCGCCGACGAAATCCTCGCGCTGGTCGGCCTCGAGGGGGTCGCCGAGCGCTGGCCGGATCAGTTGTCCGGTGGCATGCAGCAGCGGGTGGAGATCGCCCGGGTGCTGATCAACCGTCCGCGCCTGTTGCTGATGGACGAACCTTTCGGTGCCCTCGACGCGCTGACCCGATTGAACATGCAAGAGCTGCTGCTGAACATCTGGTCGCGGATTCGCACCACCGTGGTGTTCGTCACCCACGACATCGACGAAGCGTTGTTCCTCGCCGACCGGCTGCTGGTCATGAGCACGCGTCCCGGGCGGATCATCGAAGACCTGCGCCTCGACTTCCCTCGGCCACGCACCAGCGAACTGGTGACAAGCCATGAGTTTTCCCGCTTGAAGCGCCATTGCCTCGAATTACTGCGTCACGAAGACGGTCGGCAGCTACCGCGCCTGAACCCTCTCGGACTTCCCCCTGAAAACAAACTGCCGCGATTTGCCCTATGACCTCTCTATTCGATGTAACCGATAACGATGACATTCTCGCCCTGCAACCACGCCTGACCGATGCCGACGCCGGCGTGCGCCGGATCGCCCTGATCGAGCTGGCAGACCTGGAAGAGCCGGACGGTTTGCTGTGGCTGGTCGATCGACTGGCCGAAGACCCGACTGCAGAGGTTCGCGCCGAAGCCGCGCGCCTGCTTGAAGCCTGGGAGGATGCGCCGGTCGTCGAGGCGCTGTGCCAGGCGTTGACCGATCCGTCGCCGGCCGTGCAGGCCGCCGCCGCGCAGAGCCTGAGTCTGCTCAAGAGTGAAGCCGCAGGCAGGGTGATTCTGCCGTGGACCGGGCATGCCGACATCAACGTGCGTATCGCCGCGTTCCGGGCGTTGCGCGAATTGCGTTTTCCCGATGCCGCGACCGCTGCCTTGGCGGCGCTGGGCGATGCAGACGCCAGCGTTCGCCGCGAAGCTGTGGGCGTGCTCGGCTGGCTCAAACAGCTGGATGCCTTGCCGGCCCTGGCGACGCTGGCCAGTCACGACCCGGACACCGAAGTCCGTCGCGCCGCCACGGGTGCCCTCGGGCTGGCCTCCGATGCGCACGTCCTGCCGGCCCTGCGCCAGGCGTTACAGGACGGCGCCTGGCAAGTGCGCGAAGAAGCCGCGACCACCCTCGGCAAGGTCGGTCATACCGACGCGGGCCCGGCATTGGTCGAAGCGTTGAGCGATGATTATTGGCAAGTGCGCCTGCGCGCCACCCGCAGTCTCGGTCGCTTGCGTTATGCCCCGGCGCTGGACGCATTGATCGAAACCCTCGGTCATCGCATCAGCAACCTGCGCAAGGAGGCCGCGTTGGCCCTCGGCGAATTGAACGATAAAGGCGCTATCGCACCGTTGCAGGCCGCGCAGAACGACGGCGACCCGGAAGTGCGTAAAGCGGTGCGCATTGCCTTGAGTCAGCTGCAATGAACCCGCTGGCGATCGGCAATTCCCGGAGCAAACAGCAGCTGCGGCTGAACTGGCCGGATGGTCGTGAGCAGTTGCTGGATCATGCCGAGTTGCGCCGGCAATGCCCGTGTTCGCAGTGCCGGGCGTTTCGCTTGAAAGGGTTGACGCCGAGGGTCGATGACCGAGTGCAAGTCATCGAATTGAACGCGCAGGGCTATGGCCTGCAACTGATTTTCAGCGATGGCCACGAACGGGGCATTTACCCGTGGCCGTATCTTTCGAGCCTGGCCTGATGACGCGCTTCACCGGTGCGTGTGCCCGCCGATGAAGCGCTGCGCAGTGGTCAGGCTTTGCTGGCGGCCAGGTAAGCGCCCAGTCGGCGGCCCATCTCTTCACCCAAGGCTTGCAAGCCACTCAAGGGGCGGACCATCACCTCGAATTCAACGATTTTTCCTTGTTCGTTGAAGCGGATCATGTCGATGCCCTTGAGCTGTTTTTCACCGATCCTGGCGCTGAACTCGAGGATGACGTTCAAGCCGTCCGCAGTCGACAGTTCGCGGTGGTACTGGAAATCCTCGAACACGCCGGACACCGTGTTGAGAATCATGTTGACCACCGGCGCCCCTGGATAAGGCGTGTGCGCCATCGGCGAGCGGAAAACCACTTGCGGGTCCAACAATTCGGGCAAGGCCTTCAAGTCAGCCTTTTTGATCATCGCGTGCCATTGGTTCAAGGATTGTGCGGCGTTTGGATGCAGTTTCAGTTCCGACATTTTCAACTCCTGTATTTTTTGTTGTTCTGCAAACGTCGGCGAAGACTGTACATCAAAGGGCTTGAAGGGAAACCCTCCGGCGGCAAAACCCTCGGACACTGGTTAGTATTTTTCCGTCCTGACGTCCGTCGCTATGGGCAAAATCGTTCTAAAAATTCCGGGGCGCGGCTCGGGAGGGTGTACTAGTCTAGAACTTGTAGGTGAAGACGCAGACTGATGCGCAAGCGGATGGCAAGGACACGTGGGGCGCGTTCCGAAGGGTACACGGTTAGAAAGATCTCCGCGCTGAGATCCAGCCCTTATGCCGTGTGAAGCAGAAGAGCACAAAACTCTTCTGTGAGAGTCCTGATAAACCTTGTAAGCCGGAGACCAGCGCCGGCCACCTACTCGAATCCCAAAGCCCGCCTTGTGCGGGCTTTTTTTGTGGCCTTTGCCTTCACCCATATGCGCGTATTTCACTCATTTCCAGATTGACGCCAAACCTGTAGGAGCCGGCTTGCTGGCGATAGCGGTGTGTCAGTCACCCATGATGTTGCC
>NZ_JAGYFZ010000192.1:0-4119 GCF_019946675.1 Pseudomonas sp. BF-B-15 | reverse complement strand
CCCCTGTAGGAGCCGGCTTGCTGGCGATAGCGGTCTCAAACTCTGCGCCGCCCTTCAGGCCGCCATCGCTGGCAAGCCAGGCTCCTACAGGTCCGGCGTCGCTCCGCAGATCGAGAAATCACGCAAACCTCTGTAGGAGCCAGCTTGCTGGCGATCAGCCGTAACGCTTTTTCCAGCGAAATACGTTAGTTTTCAGCCATTACTGAAGAAATGTTCACGCCGGCCGACATATTCTTATAGCACTTGGCCTTCATGTCTCTTGTCAGTCGGTGTCGCAATGATGCAACCTTGCCGCAGGCAACAGTAAAGAGGGCGAGAGCCCAGCGCGATCAGCACATTCGAAGCGAGTTACCCTCCATGAAAAGCCAACCCGATGCCGCCAGCCGTATGGTGGCCGAGGTAGTGACGCAGTTGCCGGTGCCCTCGCGGCTCGGCATGCTGCGTTTCGAACGGCTGAATGAACCCAGCTGGGCGCTGCTGTTTCTCGATCCAAATTGCGAGCGACAGTTCGGCCTGCCCGCGGTGGAGCTCTGTGCGCTGGTCGGTTCGCCCTATGCCAGCCTGATGGAGCCCGAAGCGCGCTATCAGCTGCATGACGCGGTCCAGCAACAACTCACCGATAGCCCGCATTACCTGATCCGCTACACCTTGCACACCGCCGCAGGCACCCTGAGCCTGCTGGAACTGGGCGAAGCCTACAAACAACACAATCGACACCTGCTGCGCGGCTACCTGCTGGTGGTCGATGGCATGTTCCAAGGCGATCCGCTGCTGCCGGCGCTGGACCTCGAAACCCAGAACTCGCGCTTGCAGATCGCCCTGGAACTCAATCAGCGCGCCCAACAGGAGCAGCTCCTGCACCTGGACCGCGTGCGCGCCCAGCAAGACTTGATCCTGCTGCTGACCCGTCAGCGCTACAGCACCGGCAATTCCCTGCAAGAAGCCGCCGAGCTGATCACCCGCAGCGCCTGTGACATCTACGAAATCGACTGCGCCAGCCTGTGGAACCTCGACGGTTCGATGTTGGTGCCGATCTCGGCGTATCACCGCGCCACCCAGGAATACGCCCTACCGGAGCCGATCGACATCAGCGGCTTCCCCGATTACATGGACGCGCTGCACGGCAGCCGTGCAATCGATGCCCACAATGCGATTCGCGATCCGCGCACCCGGGAAATGGCCGAAAGCCTGCGCCCGCGTGATGTGAACGCGATGCTCGACGCCAGCATTCGTGTCGATGGCCAAGTGGTCGGCGTGCTCTGTCTGGAGCAGACCGGTGCGACCCGCGCCTGGCAGTCCGACGAAATCGCCTTCGCCGGTGAGCTGGCCGACCAGTTCGCCCAAGTCATCAACAACCACAACCGTCGCACCGCCACCAGCGCCCTGCACCTGTTCCAGCGTGCGGTCGAGCAAAGTGCCAACGCCTTTTTGCTGGTCAATTGCGACGGCGTGGTGGAGTACGTCAACCCGAGTTTCACCGCGATCACCCAGTACTCCACCGAAGAAGTCCACGGCCAGCGGCTGTCGGAACTGCCGGCCCTGGAAAACCTCAGCGAACTGCTGTTCGACGCGCCCTCGGCGCTGGCCAAGAGCAACAGTTGGCAGGGTGAATTCAAGAGCCGCCGCAAAAACCTCGAACCCTACTGGGGCCAGCTGTCGATTTCCAAGGTGTACGGCGACAACCGCGAGCTGACGCATTACATCGGCATCTACGAAGACATCACCCAGACCAAACTCGCCCAGCAACGCATCGAGCGCCTGGCCTACACCGACAACCTCACCAACCTCGGAAACCGCCCGGCGTTCATCCGTAATCTCGATGAGCGCTTCGCCCGAGACAGCGATACCCCGATCAGTCTGCTGCTGGTGGACATCGACAACTTCAAGCGGATCAACGACAGCCTCGGCCACCAGACCGGCGACAAACTGCTGATCAGCCTGGCCCGACGCCTGCGCAACAGCCTGATCCCGAGCGGCAGCCTGGCGCGCTTCGCCAGTAACGAATTCGCCGTGCTGCTGGACAACACCGACCTCGCGATGGGCCAGCAAGTCGCCAACCAACTGCTGGCGACCCTCGACAAACCGATGTTCGTCGACAACCAGCTGATCAGCGTCACCGGCTCCGTGGGCCTCGCCTGCGCGCCGCTGCACGGCCGTGACCCGCAAACCCTGATGCGTAACGCCGGGCTCGCGCTGCACAAGGCCAAGGCCAACGGCAAGCATCAGGTTCAGGTGTTCACCGAAGCGCTGAACGCCGAGGCCAGTTACAAACTGTTCGTCGAGAACAACCTGCGCCGCGCCCTGACGCAGAACGAGCTGGACGTGTTCTACCAGCCGAAACTGTGCCTGCGCAGCGGTCGCCTGCTGGGCATGGAAGCGTTGCTGCGCTGGAACCATCCGGAAAAAGGCATGATCCGCCCGGACCAGTTCATCAGCGTCGCCGAAGAAACCGGGTTGATCATCCCGATCGGCAAATGGATCGCCCGTCAGGCCTGCCGCATGAGCAAAGACCTGACGGCCGCCGGCCTGGGCAATCTGCAAGTGGCGATCAACCTGTCGCCCAAGCAGTTCTCCGACCCGGACCTGGTGTCGTCGATTGCCAACATCCTCAAGGAAGAAGCGCTGCCTCCAAGCCTGCTGGAGCTGGAACTGACCGAAGGCCTGCTGCTGGAAGCCACCGAAGACACCCACTTGCAGCTCGACCAGCTCAAGCGCCTGGGCCTGACCCTGGCCATGGACGACTTCGGCACCGGTTACTCGTCGCTGAGTTACTTGAAAAAATTCCCCATCGACATCATTAAGATTGATCGAAGCTTCATTCACGAAATCCCGGACAACCAGGACGACATGGAAATCACCTCCGCGGTGATCGCCATGGCCCACAACCTGAAACTCAAGGTCGTGGCTGAAGGCATCGAGACGGCCGAACAGCTGGCTTTCCTGCGCCGCCACCGCTGCGACGTCGGCCAGGGCTACCTGTTCGACCGACCGATTCCGGGCTCCGAGCTGATCGAAAAGCTCAAGCGCTACCCACGCGGCCCAATCGCCTGAGCACACCGCAATCCCTGTGGGAGCGAGCCTGCTCGCGATAGCGGTGCATCAGTCACCAACAGTGTCATCTGACACACCGCATTCGTCGGAACGCCGCCCGGAGCAAGCCCGCTCCCACATTGGATAGTGCGTAACCAGGCGGCATTGGGCAAACTGGCGGTCTGACTATCTACATTTCAACCTGACTGAGAGGACTGATCATGGTTCTGCGCTCGGAAATTCTGGTGAACAAAAACGTGCTACCGACTAAAGAACAAGCTCTGCCTGGCCGCGAATCCCCGATGACCGTGCCGGAAAAACACTTCGTCCACGACGCCCCGCTGCTGGGCCCATTCGCCATGGACGTGGACTTTGCGATCTTCGGCCTGGGTTGCTTCTGGGGTGCTGAGCGCAAGTTCTGGCAGCGCGAAGGTGTGGTGAGTACGGCGGTGGGTTACGCCGGTGGCTTCACGCCGAACCCGACGTATGAAGAAGTCTGCTCGGGCCTGACCGGCCACAGCGAAGTGGTACTGGTGGTCTACGAGCCGGCGAAAGTCAGCTATGAAGAACTGCTGAAAATGTTCTGGGAACTGCACAACCCGACCCAGGGTATGCGCCAGGGCAACGACATCGGCACTCAGTACCGCTCGGTGGTCTACGCCACCAACCCGACGCAACTGGAATCGGCCAAGAACAGCGAAAAAGTGTTCCAGGCCGAACTGACCAAGGCGGGTAAAGGCACCATCACCACCGAAATCGAAGAAGCGCCGACGTTCTACTTCGCCGAGGCCTATCACCAGCAATACCTGGCCAAGAACCCTGAAGGCTACTGCGGGATTGGCGGCACCGGCGTCACCTGCCCAATCTGACCTGACGCAGAGTCAATTGTAGGAGCCAGCTTGCTGGCGATAGCGTCGGAAAATCCAGCGCGAATCTCTCGGCCGCCATCGCCAGCAAGCCGGCTCCTACAGGTTTCGTGTCAGACACAATATTGAGCTCGGCACACAACTGATTGGCGTTACCCACCCAATCCGATCTGACACAGATCCAATTGTAGGAGCCGGCTTGCCGGCGATAGCGGCGGAAAAT
>NZ_JAGYFZ010000191.1:0-4190 GCF_019946675.1 Pseudomonas sp. BF-B-15 | reverse complement strand
ACGGCGGCTTCTGGTTGATCAAGGAATACTTCAACATGAGCGTCACCCAGACGTTCAAGACCTGGACCGTGCTGGAGACCATTATTTCGCTGGTCGCCTTCGCGCTGACCGTGGGTCTTTCTTACCTCATCTAGCTCGAACACTCCGATCGCTTTCCTCAAGGCTCATGGTCACTCATCGAGCGCGGCATTGTGCACGCCTCGGTTGAGTGCCCGTGGCGGACAGCGGTCGGCAAAAACTAAAAAAAAACATAAAAAATGACCCAGGAGCACCGTATGTTCAAGCGAGCAATCCCCACCGCACTTTTGCTGGCCACCGGTTCGATGTGCGCACAGGCAGCCGACTCTGCCGCGCACGGTTTTCTGGAGGACAGCAAAGCCACGCTGTCGATGCGCACTTTGTATTTCAACAGCGATAACCGCGATGGCACGGCGGACCCGTCGAAAACCGAGGAGGCCGCGCAGGGTTTTGTGCTGCGCTATGAGTCCGGTTTTACTCAGGGCACGGTCGGGTTCGGGCTGGATGCGCAAGCGTTGCTCGGTGTGACGCTGGACAGCGGCGCGGGTCGCCACGTGGGCAGCGGCATGATCCCGAGTGACGGCGACGGTGCTGCCGACACCTGGAGCAGCTTCGGCCCCACGGCGAAGATGCGCATCTCAAAAACAGAGTTCCGCTACGGCACTTTGCTGCCGAAACTGCCGATCCTGTTGTCGAACGATGCCCGCGTATTGCCGCAGTCGTTCACCGGTGCGCAGGTCACCTCGAATGACATCGATGGGTTGATGCTGACCAGTGGCGTGCTTGAACATGCGGTCGGCCGCGCCTCGACGGACCGGACCGGTTTGTCGGTGCCGGGCGCCACCCAGGACAGCAACAAGTTCTACTTCGCCGGCGGTGACTACTACATCACCAAGGAACTGAAGGCGCAGTACTACTTCGCGCAGATGGAAGACTTCTACAACCAGAACTTCTTCGGTCTGACCCACGTGTTGCCGATCGACAGCAAAAGCTCGTTCACCACCGATCTGCGTTACTTCAACACCACATCGACAGGCGCCAACAGTTCCGCTGCCGGCCGCGCCCAAGGCTACCGCACCTCGGGTTATACCGAGGACAACAACGGTGAAATCGACAACAACACCTGGGTGGCGATGATCACCTATGTGAACGGTGGTCACTCGGTGTCGCTGGGGCATCAACAGGTGGGTGACGGCAGCAACTTCGTGCAGCCCAACCAAGGCAGCCTGGTTGATAAAGGGGCGGGTGGTGGCAGTGTTTACCTGCCGACGGACCGCATGATCCAGAGCTTTACCCGCGCAGGCGAGCAGACGAACTTCGGTCAATATTCCTATGACTTCGCGCCTTTGGGCGTGCCGGGTCTGAAAGCGTCGATCGCGTATCTGAAAGGGACTGACATCAAGGTTCGCAACGCGGGCGATCAGTCCGAGTGGGAGCGTGATATGACCCTGGACTACGTGTTGCAATCGGGGTCGCTCAAGGGGCTTGGTTTCAGCGTGCGCAACGGCAAGTCGAATACCGATGCCGGGCGTAACGTTGATCAGAATCGCTTTATCATCAACTACACCTTGTCGCTGCTGTAATCGCCCACGGGTCTTTGTAGGAGCCGGCTTGCCGGCGATTGGGCCTTGAGGTTTGCGCTGTTTTTGCGGACGTCATCGCCGGCAAGCCGGCTCCTACAGGGTATGTGTTGTGTCCGTTGGTGTCAGGCAAGCACGGTCTTTGTAGGAGCCGGCTTGCCGGCGATTGGGCCTTGAGGTTTGCGCTGTTTTTGCGGACGTCATCGCCGGCAAGCCGGCTCCTACAGGGTATGTGTTGTGTCAGTTGCTAAGGTGCCAGGCGGGCACGGTCTTTGTAGGAGCCGGCTTGCTGGCGATTCAGGCGACGCGGTGTATCTGTTACGCCGCCATCGCCGGCAAGGTATGCGTTGTTGCTAAGGTGTCAGGCGCTGGGTCAGCAACGGCAATAGTTGTTCACACGAAGCCTCGATTTTCAGATCGAGGATGTCATCCGCCCGCGTCTTGCCCAGGTTAATCGCTATCAGTGGCTTGCCCTGATCCGCCACCGCCCGGCATAACCGAAACGCCGAATACGCCATCAACGAAGACCCCACCACCAGCAATCCCGCCGCTTTTTCCACTGCAGCCATTGCCTTGGCTGCCGTCACCTGCGCCACGTTCTCGCCAAAAAACACCACGTCCGGTTTCATTCGCTCACCTGCGCAATGCGGGCAGTGCGGTACCTGAAACCGCGCTTCGAACGCCGCGTCGAGCAGCGTGTCGCCGTCCGGTGCCTGCACCGCATCCACGCCGGCAAGATACGGGTTCTGCGTTTCCATCAATTGCTGGATCGAATCCCGCTCACTGCGCTGCCCGCAATCCAGGCACAGCACCCGGTGCAGGCTGCCATGCAGTTCGATCACGTCGTGGCTGCCGGCCTGGTCGTGCAAGGTGTCGACGTTTTGGGTGATCAGCCCGCTGATCTGTCGGGTGCTTTGCAGGTTGGCGAGGGCTTCATGCGCCACATTCGGCTGAGCCTGGCGCACCCGCGGCCAGCCGAGCATCGCTCGCGCCCAATAGCGGCGTCGGGATTCCGGGGCGCTGAGGAATTCCTGATACATCATCGGTTGCCGGCCACGGCGCACGCCCTGGTGGTCGCGGTAGTCCGGAATGCCCGACGGGGTGCTGATGCCGGCACCGGTCAGGACCACGAACGGCTGGTCGGTCATGAACTGCTGGAGCCGGTCGAGTTGTTCGCGGGTGCGACTGTCGAGCATGTTCAACACTCCGATGGGTCTGGGGTGTTTGAAGGGTAGCATTTGGTGATTCACCTGTAGGAGCGTGGCTTGCCCGCGAAGACGGCCTATCAGACAACGACGGTGTGCCTGAGATACCGCCTTCGCGGGCAAGCCGGCTCCTACAGGTACGGTGTTTACTTGCGAGCTTCGAGTATCAGGTTGAACGGCGTTTCCGTCGCCCGGCGGAATGTGCTGAATCCCGCTTCCGTAAACACCTTGCGCAACCGCGCCTCACCGGCCTGGGCGCCGAGCCCGAGGCCAACTTCCTGGGACAGCGAGTTCGGGGTGCAAATGAACGTCGAGGCGGCGTAGAACAACCGGCCAACCGGGGTAACGTTGTCGTCTAGCTTGTCGTTGGCGAACGGTTCCACCAGCAGCACCGTGCCGTCCGGCTTCAGCGACTCATAGGCGTGCCGCGCCGCGCCCACCGGGTCGCCCATGTCATGCAGGCAGTCGAAATAGCAGATCAGGTCGTAGTCGTCGCCGGGGTAGCTTTTTGCCGTGCCCTGGAAGAACCGCGCCCGCCCGGACACACCGCCTTCCTCGGCGCGCTGGGTGGCGACGGTGACGGACGGCGCGTGGTAGTCGAAGCCGACGAACCGCGATTCGGGGAACGCCTGGGCCATGATCACCGTCGATGCGCCATGCCCGCAGCCGATGTCCGCGACCTTGGCGCCAGCCTCCAGTTTGGCGACGACACCTTCAAGGGACGGTAGCCATTCGGCGACCAGGTGCGCTTTGTAGCCGGGCCGGAAGAACCGTTCCGTGCCGCTGAACATGCACGGATGGTGTTCGCCCCAGGGCAGGGCGCCGTTGCCGCGCATGGCTTTGACCAGCTTGTCCTTGTCATGGAAAAACGACGCGACCACCCCGATACCGCCCGCCACGTAGACCGGTGAGTCTTCGATCGCCAGCGCCAGGGCTTGTTCTTCGGGCAGACGGAACTGGCCGTCGCGGTGTTCCATGTAACCGGACGCGGCGTGGGCGCTGAGCCATTCGCGCAGCAGGCGGGGGTTGCAGCCGGTTTTCTCGGCGAGTGTTTCGGGGCTGATCAACTGACTGTCGGCCATCGCCCGGTACAGCCCGAGCTCTTCGCCGAGGATGACGTTGGCGAGCATCGCCGCGCCGCCCATGTCGTTCACCAGTTTGCCCATGAAATCGTTGAGTCTGGCCTCGTCCATCACGTGTGCTCCTTCAGCTGGATCACGGTCCAGGGGCATTCTTTGTCGAGGCATTCGCCTCTGGGCAGTGGTCGTGGAAATGATCAGGACGGTGAGTGCGTCCTGCGTGCAGTAAGTTTAGTCCGCAGGCCGTGGGCTGCCGGCCGGAGCGACGAAAGCCCGCATTTGCCTGATTCACACACATCCCCTGTAGG
>NZ_JAGYFZ010000190.1:0-4206 GCF_019946675.1 Pseudomonas sp. BF-B-15 | reverse complement strand
GCGTCAGCCCAGTCACATCCGATGCTGACTGTATCGACGCCTTCGCGGGCAAGCCTCGCTCCTACAGGATCAGGTTTTTCGTTGGGCAAAAAAAAACGGTGCACCGACCAAGCGCACCGTAAAGCCGTAGAACACACAACGAAGTGTTGGGTAAAAGCAGGTCAGTCCAGCAGCGCCAAGGCCTCGGCGGTGCATTCCTGAATGCGGGCCCAGTCGCCGTTCTTGATCCACTCCGGATCAAGCATCCAGCTACCGCCCACGCACATCACGTTTTTCAACGCCATGTAGCTCTTGATATTGGCCGGGCCGACGCCGCCAGTCGGGCAGAATTTCACTTCGCCGAACGGGCCGCCCAAGGCTTTGATTGCCGCAACGCCGCCGCTGACTTCCGCCGGGAACAGCTTGAAGCGGCGATAGCCCAGACCGTAGCCTTCCATGATGCCCGAGGCGTTGCTGATGCCTGGCAGCAGTGGAATCGGGCTGGCGACACTGGCTTCAAGCAAGTCACGGGTGATGCCCGGCGTCACGATGAATTGCGAACCGGCGGCTTCGGCAGCGGCCAGCATCTGGCGATCGAGCACGGTGCCGGCACCGGTCACCAGTTCCGGACGCTGCTCGCGCAGGATCTGGATGGCCTTGAGGCCGAACTGAGAACGCAGGGTCACTTCCAGGGCTGTAAGACCACCGGCAGCCAGGGCGTCGGCCAATGGCAGCACGTCCTGTTCGCGAGCGATGGTGATCACCGGCAGAATCCGCGCCTTGGCGCAGAGGCTGTCGATCAGGGCAACTTTGTCCGCCATGGAAACGGTCGGGGATGGGGTTGTCATAGCGGCTGTTCCTTGGCTCATGGGCACCAGTAAATCTCTAACGTGGGTTGCAGAAACGCGCGGATCGGCATTTCGGCGACATCGTCACCGGCCAGCGCGAAACTCAGGGTGGTCAGCTTGGACTGACCGGAAATCGACAGAATCTTGTGTTTGGCCGAGGCCAGCAGCGCACGACTCATGGTCAGGCGCTGATGCGGCACGGTTGGCGCCAGCATCGGGTAGCAACGACGCTTGCCGTCGGTTTTCAAGGCATCGGCCAGGTTCGGGCTGTTCGGGAACAGCGACGCGGTGTGGCCGTCATCGCCCATGCCCAGCACCAACACGTCAATCGTCGGCAGCTCGGCGAGCAGGCGATCAGCCTGTTCGGCCGCTTGCTCCAGGTTCGCGGTGGCGCTGTACAGGCTCAGGAACTGAGCCTTGGCCGCCGGGCCTTGCAACAGGTAACGCTTGAGCAGACCGGCATTGCTGTCGGCATGTTCAACCGGTACCCAGCGCTCGTCCGCCAGGCTGACCACCACGTTCGACCAGTCCAGCGTCTGCTTGGCCAGGTGCTGGAAAAACGCCACCGGACTGCGCCCGCCGGACACCACCAGCGTGGCCGTGCCTCGAGCATCGATCGCCTCGCTCAGTTGCCTGGCCACCTGCAGTGCCAGGCCTTCGGCCAGCAACACCGGGCTTTTGAACGCATGGGCGCTGACGCCCTGCGGCAATTGCAAATTAGATATCGCCATACCACGACCTCCCGTCCCGCGTGATCAGAGCAATGGAGCTCATCGGTCCCCAGGACCCGGCCGCGTACGGCTTGGGCGCATCACCGGATTTTTTCCACCCGGCGATCAACTGGTCACACCACTTCCACGCGGCTTCGATTTCATCTTTACGGACAAACAGGTTCTGATTGCCACGCATCACTTCCAGCAACAACCGCTCGTAGGCATCGGGGATCCGTGCGCTGCGCCAGGTGTCGGAAAAATTCAGCTGCAACGGACCGCTGCGCAGCTGCATGCCCTTGTCCAGGCCTTGTTCTTTGGTCATCACACGCAAGGAAATGCCTTCGTCCGGTTGCAGGCGGATAATCAGCTTGTTGCTGATCTGCAGGCGCTGCTCCGGGGCGAAGATGTAGTGCGACGGTTCCTTGAAGTGGATGACGATCTGCGACAGCTTTTGCGGCATGCGCTTGCCGGTACGCAGGTAGAACGGCACGCCGGCCCAACGCCAGTTGCGGATGTCGGCACGCAGGGCGACGAAGGTTTCGGTGTCGCTCTGGGTGTTGGAATTCGGTTCTTCCAGATAGCCGGGAACTGATTTGCCTTCGCTGTAACCGGCGATGTACTGACCGCGCACCACTTGCGTGGTCAGGCCTTCCGGGCTGATCGGCGCCAGCGCCTTGAGCACTTTGACTTTCTCGTCACGGATGCTGTCGGCGGACAGGTCGGCCGGCGGGTCCATGGCGATCAGGCAGAGCAGTTGCAGCAGGTGATTCTGGATCATGTCCCGCAGCTGACCGGCCTTGTCAAAGTAGCCCCAGCGGCCTTCGATCCCGACCTTCTCGGCCACGGTGATTTCCACGTGGGAAATGTAATTCTGGTTCCACTGGGTTTCGAACAGGCTGTTGGCGAAACGCAGGGCGATGAGGTTTTGAACGGTCTCTTTGCCCAGGTAGTGGTCGATGCGGTAGGTGCGGTTCTCCGGGAAGAACTGCGCCACGGCGTCGTTGACCTTGCGCGAGGATTCGAGGTCCGAACCGATAGGCTTTTCCAGCACTACGCGGGTGTTCTCGGCCAGACCGACCTTCGCCAGGTTCTCGCAGATCGCGCCGTAAACGGCGGCCGGCGTGGCGAAATAGGCAATCACCCGCTGGGCGCTGCCGGCCAGTTCGGCCAGGGCGACGTAATCGTCAGCCTTGAGGAAATCGACGTGCAGGTAGCTCAAACGAGACAGGAAGCGCTCGACCACCGCCTCGTCCAGCTCTTTGGCACCGACGTAGCGGCGCAGCTCGGAAGCGATGAACGCCAGATGCTCCTGTTCGCTACCGGGCTCACGGGCCAGCGCGATGATGCGCGTGTCCTCATGCAGCAGGCCTGCGCCATCGAGTTGATAGAGGGCAGGAAACAGCTTGCGCAGGGCCAGATCGCCAAGCGCGCCGAACAAGGCAAAGGTGCACGGTTCAACCGTAATCGAAGGCATGATGTTTGTTCTTTTATCAAGTTAAGCTACAAATACCTTTTTTCAAGGCATCGCTCAAGAGAAAATGTAGTAATAACCACAACATTTTCGCAAAATACAGATTCCGAGTGGTGGTCGGTTGGTGCCATCAGTAGGATAGGCCACCGCTTGGGGCCCTATCAAAGGCCCAATTTGCATAGCAACACCCTTATTTGCATCGCAGTGCACTCGTGTAGGTGCACCAAGGAAATCATATGGACCGCGTGCGAAATTTACTGGAACAGATCCAGAATCGCCTTGAAGACCTGAACAAGGCTGAACGCAAAGTCGCCGAAGTGATCCTGCTCAACCCACAGCAGGCCACCCGGTTCAGCATCGCCGCCCTCGCCCAGGCCTCCAAGGTCAGCGAGCCGACGGTCAACCGTTTCTGCCGTTCGTTCGGCGTCAGCGGCTACCCGGAACTCAAGCTTCAGCTCGCCCAGAGCCTGGCCAGTGGCGCGGCGTATGTCAGCCGTGCGGTCGAGGCCGACGACAATCCGGAAGCCTATACCAAGAAGATTTTCGGCAGCGCCATCGCGTCGCTGGACAGTGCCTTGCAGGCGCTGGACCCGAACCTGATCAGCCGCGCCGTCGACTTGCTGATCCAGGCCCGGCAGATCCACTTCTTCGGCCTCGGCGCCTCAGCCCCGGTGGCGCTGGATGCGCAGCACAAGTTCTTCCGCTTCAACCTGGCCGTCACTGCCCATGCGGACGTGCTGATGCAGCGCATGATTGCCTCGGTGGCCCACACGGGCGAGTTGTTCGTGATCATTTCCTATACCGGTCGCACCCGCGAGCTGGTGGAAGTGGCGCGTATCGCCCGGGAAAACGGTGCATCGGTGCTCGGCTTGACCGCTGAAGGTTCGCCGCTGGCCAAGGCCAGTACCTTGAGCCTGAACATTCCGCTGCCGGAAGACACCGACATCTACATGCCGATGACTTCGCGGATCATTCAGCTCACCGTGCTGGACGTGCTGGCGACCGGCATGACGTTGCGCCGTGGCGTGGATTTCCAGCCGCATTTGCGCAAGATCAAAGAGAGTTTGAATGCGAGCCGGTATCCGATTGGGGATGAGTTTAATTAATCAGGTTTGAGTAGTTTGTCGGCTGATAGTCCGTCTTCGCGGGCAAGCCTCGCTCCTACAGGTTCAGGGTGACCTGTAGGAGCGAGGCT
>NZ_JAGYFZ010000019.1:0-80206 GCF_019946675.1 Pseudomonas sp. BF-B-15 | reverse complement strand
GTGCTTGGCATTCTCCACGCCCGACGAGCCCGCCTCCCATGAAAAAGACCGTCCTCGCTTTCAGCCGCGTCACTCCCGCCATGATCGAACGCCTCCAGCAGGATTTCGACGTCATCGTGCCTGACCCGAAAAAAGGCGACATCAACGCCCAATTCAACGAGGCCCTGCCCCATGCCCACGGTTTGATTGGCGTGGGTCGCAAGCTCGGTCGCGCACAGCTGGAGAACGCGAGCAGCCTGGAGGTGGTGTCCAGCGTCTCGGTGGGCTACGACAACTACGACGTCGCGTACTTCAACGAACGCGGGATCATGCTGACCAACACGCCGGATGTGCTGACCGAAAGCACCGCCGACCTGGCCTTCGCCCTGATCATGAGCAGCGCCCGCCGCGTCGCCGAACTCGATGCCTGGACCAAGGCCGGTCAATGGCAAGCCACCGTCGGCGCCCCGCTGTTCGGCACCGATGTCTATGGCAAGACCCTGGGCATCGTCGGCATGGGTAACATCGGCGCGGCCATCGCCCGGCGCGGTCGGCTCGGTTTCAACATGCCGATTATCTACAGTGGCAACAGCCGCAAAACGGCACTTGAGCAAGAGCTCGGTGCGCAGTTCCGCAGCCTCGATGAGTTGCTGGCTGAAGCCGATTTCGTTTGCCTGGTGGTGCCGCTCAGCGAAAAGACCAAACACCTGATCAGCCGCCGTGAACTGGCGCTGATGAAGTCGGACGCGATTCTGATCAACATCGCCCGCGGCCCGGTGGTGGACGAGCCCGCGCTGATCGAAGCGCTGCAAAACAACCAGATTCGTGGCGCCGGGCTGGATGTCTACGAGAAAGAACCGCTGGCTGAATCGCCGCTGTTCCAACTGAAAAACGCAGTGACTTTGCCGCACATCGGCTCCGCCACCCATGAAACCCGTGAAGCGATGGCCAATCGCGCCTTGGCCAACCTGCGCAGCGCCTTGTTGGGTGAACGACCGCAGGACCTGGTGAACCCGCAAGTCTGGAAAGGCTGAAAAAAACGGGCAGGCGATTAAAGCGCCTGCCCGTCTACAACTAAACCTCACACGTTACAAAACAACAAATACACAACTTGTAATTTAGTCCACCCCTCAACAAATACACTTCGCTATAGACTCTCCTTACTTACCCGCTCTGACGGGAACCCGTTCTGGAGAACTATTACCTTGAACCACTTGACGACCGAGCAAACAATTAGAATCAGCAAAGCCACATTGATGCTATTTATAAGCTTCTTTGGTTTTTTAATGTTGTTTAGCAACTTCACCGACTACCCTTCCAACTACGAATACATCGCCCACATCCTCAGCATGGACACCACGCACGAGGGCGAGAAATACAGCTATCGCGCCATTACCTCCCCCATGGCCCATCACAGGATTTACTGGCTGATCATTACACTCGAAGTCCTCTTCACCGCCTTTTGCATGATGGGCACTTACCAACTATTCAAGAATATAAACACCAGCGCCAAAAAGTTTCACGAGGCAAAGAAATATGCACTGATTGGCTTACTGATTGCCGTATTTATCTACTACGTGTGTTTTCAGGTTGTGGGTGTCGAATGGTTCAACATGGATGAATCACAACAATGGAACTATAAAGACTGGGCCCGACATATCGTTGATTTCATCATGCCGTTAATGATCTATGTGGCCATCCGGATCGAGCGCTGAGTGCACACGCACCCGATCCGCAACATCTTCAAGCCAGCTTGCCGCTCCCCTGCACCATCGGTGCCTTGGGTTTGCGGAACACCAGCACGTTGCCCAGCATCACCAACACCAGGCCCATCAGCGCCGGTGCGGTCCATTGGTAGCCTTCGGCAAACGCCGAGACATTGAGCGCCACCACCGGGAACAGCACCGTGCAATAGGCTGCGCGCTCCGGGCCCATGCGCCCGACCAGCGTCAGGTAGGCGGTGAAGCCGATCACCGAACCCGGAATGACCAGGTACAGCAGCGAGCCGATGTAACGCGCATTCCATTCCATCTCGAACGGAATGCCTTTGACCAGGCACCACACCGACAGCATCGCCGCGCCATAGGCCATGCCCCAGGCATTGGTTGTCAGCGGCTTGAGCCCGGCCTTCTGTTGCAGGCTGGACAGCATGTTGCCCGCCGAGAAGCACAGCGTGCCCAACAAGGCCAGGCCCAGGCCCAGCAAGGTTTCCGGGCTGGCGGTGTGGCCGGCCAACTCCGGCCAGAACAGCAACCCCAGCCCGAACAAACCGAGCGCGCCACCCAACAGGACGTTGCGGGCGATTTTCTGGCCGAAGAACACCCGCGCATTCAGGGCATTCCACAGCGTGGCAGTGGAAAACACCACGGCTACCAGGCCACTGGGGATCCATTGGCTGGCCGTCAGGAAGCACATGAAGTTGATGCAAAACAGGCAAAGGCCCTGCGCCAGGCAGATCAGGTGTCCGCGACGGTTCATCACTTGCAGCTTGCGGCTGAGCAACAGCATCACGAACAGCACCAGCGCGGCGAGGCCGAAGCGATAGACGA
This sequence comes from Pseudomonas sp. BF-B-15, assembly GCF_019946675.1. Taxonomy (NCBI): domain Bacteria; kingdom Pseudomonadati; phylum Pseudomonadota; class Gammaproteobacteria; order Pseudomonadales; family Pseudomonadaceae; genus Pseudomonas; species Pseudomonas sp. BF-B-15. Next base: position 77,678 of record NZ_JAGYFZ010000019.1, on the reverse strand, counting down.
TCGACACCGGGATGGCCACCACGCCCAGTTGCCATTTCAAGGCAATCCAGGTGGTGCCCCAGATCAGCACGGTCAGCAAATACAGCGAAAGGTTCATGGCGAAGGCTCCTCAATAGGTGCCCAGTGTCCTGCGCCAAACTTTTTCGCACTTGCATAAACTTGCGCTTTTGTCGGTGCAGAGGCTGGCAGGCCAACGTCTACGGAGTAGGATGCGAAGCGTTGGAGAAACGATCATGCCCGCACTGGAATCACTGCAAGTCTTTCAAGCCCTCAACCGCTCGCCCAATGCTCGCCTCGAGCACAGCGCCGAGCTCGGTGACGGCATGGCTGCAGCCTTGTGGAGCAACCATCACGACGCCCAGGATTACGAAGCACCGAGCCATCACACCTTGTCCTGTTACATCGCGGGCGGCACCGGCACTTTTCGCCGCGATCAGCCCGGCACCAAGGGCGGTCCGGACAAACTGTGCATTCTGCCGGCCGACCATCAGTCAGGCTGGGTAATCAATGGCGACATTCGCCTGGCCCATCTGTATTTCAGCCCTGAACAATTCGCCCTCGGTTGCGTCACGCTGCTGGACCGCGAACCTCGCGAATTGCAGTTGCGCGAAGGGACTTTTCTCGACGACCCGCAGCAAGCCCGGCGCTTTCGCCAGATGCTCACGCTCAACTGGGATGAGCCCGGCGAACGCCTGCTGACCAGCAGCCTGGCCCATGAAATGCTCAGCCACGTGTTGCTCGGCCAGGTCGGCATGCGCGACGGCTTGCGGCTCAAGGGCGGATTGGCGGCGCACCAGCGGCGGCAACTGGTCGAGTTCATCGACAATCAGTTGGCCGAAGCCATCAGCCTTGGGCAGTTGGCGGGGTTGTGTGCGCTGTCGGAGTATCACTTTGCGCGGATGTTCCGGGAGAGCTTCGGCTTGCCGCCGCATCAGTATGTGTTGGCAAGGCGACTGAGTCGGGCGCGGGAGTTGTTGCGTTCGACATCGCAGCCGCTGGGGGAGATTGCATTGGCGAGTGGGTTTGCCAGTGCGAGTCACTTCACCAATCGGTTTCGGCAGGTTCTCGGTGGGACGCCTGGCGAGTATCGGCAGGCGTTTTTGCGCTGACCCGGAAGCCGCCTTCGCGGGCAAGCCTCGCTCCTACAGGGATGTGTGTTGATCGCGAAAATTGGACTCGACACGATTCCTGTAGGAGCGAGGCTTGCCCGCGAAGAACGATAACGCGGTCTGTGATCAGAACTCCAAGGTGCTGGACAACGACACCTGCCGCGAATCCCCCATCGACACAAAGAACCGGCTCGCCGCCGACGTGTAGTAAGTGCGGTCAAACAGGTTCTTCACGTTGAGCTGGAACTTGACCTTCTGCCCCTCGACCTTGGTGTCGTAGGTGGCGAATGCATCGGCCACGGTGTAGCTCGGCAGATCAAAATCGTTCACCGCGTTACCCGCCCGCTCACCGACATACCGCGCGCCCGCGCCGACCCGCAATTGATCGCCACCAACAATGGTGCCGAAGTCATAGACCGCCGACAGCGAGCCGGTGTTCTTCGCCACGTTTTGCAGTTTTTTGCCTTTGTAGTCCGGGTCTTCGGTGACTTCGGCATCGGTGTAGGCATAGCTGCCGATCATGCTCCAGCGATCGCTGAGCTGACCGCTCAGGTCCACTTCCAGACCACGGGAACGCACTTCGCCGGCGGCGCTGTAAAGGGTCACCGGACCTTCGGCATTGGCCACCAGCACGTTGCGTTTCTTGATGTCGAACAGGGCAACGTTACCCGTCACACGCCCCGGAATATCCAGCTTCGCGCCGACTTCCCAGGACTTGGCTTCTTCCGGCGCGATGCTGCCGTCGAGCACGGTGCTGCTGCCGCTCAACGGGGCGATGGTCGAGTTGGGTTTGAACGATTCGGTGTAGCTGCCGTAGAACGACAACGCGTCGGTGTACTTGTAGACAAGGCCGGCACGCGGCACCCATTTCTGTCCGTTGCTGTCGGTGTTGGCCTTGAACGGCACGCCTTTGCCGGCGTACTGGTCGTACTCCTGGAAACGGCCGCCGGCCACCAGAATCCACTGGTCGGTGAGGTGGATCGAGTCCTGCAGAAACAGCGAATCGCTGCGCAGCAGATCGGTCTGCGCGCTGTCCGCCGGGCTGACGGTGGTGCCGGCGACTTCACGGCCATAGACCGGGTTGAGGTAACTGAAGGTGGTCAGGCTTTTCTGGCGGATCAGGTCTTCGCGGTAGATCTTGCGGTACTCGTCATCGACGCCGAACACCAGGTCATGTTGCATGCCCAGCGCATTCACTTTGCCTTCGAGGCTGGCCGTGGTGAAGCGGTCGGTGCTGATCGCGTTTTGCGTGCCGTCCATGCTGCGGGTCAGCGTGCCTTTCTTGGTGTCGATGGCGGTAACGCGCACTTGGCTGGCGTCGTAGGTTTCACGGTTCCAGCTGTAGCCAAAGTGCGCTTTCCAGTTGTCGTTGAGTTCGTGGTCGGCCTCGAAGTGATAGAGGTCAGAACGCCCTTCCATGTTGTTGAACGGCTCGTCCAGGCGACGCTCGCGGGAGATGTCCAGCGGATGATTGTCGCGTGGATCGATCAGCGTGCCACGGTCGAACGGGGTAAGGAATTCACGGTGTTCGTAGGCGAACAACAGCTTGGTGCTTTCACCGAACCAGGCCAGGGACGGCGCCACCAGAGTCTCGCGGTGGGTGCCGAAGTTGCGCCAGTAATCTTCGTCCTCGTGGTCGAGCACCATGCGGTAGGCCAGCCCGGAATCACCGAGCGCGCCGGTGCTGTCGAAGCTGCCGCCGCTGCCGTTTTTGCCGTCGCCGTACGTCGAGCCACGCACGGTCAACGCGTTGTACTGTTCCAGTTCAGGTTTCTTGCTGACCATGTTGACCACGCCGCCCGGGTCCTGGATGCCGTAGAGCAACGAGGCCGGGCCCTTGAGCACTTCGACCCGATCGACCGTCGCGTTGAGGCCACGGCCCTGCACCACCGGCATGCCGTCGCGCATGATCGAGCCGTTGCGGTTGTCGCCGAAGCCGCGGGTCATCACCGAATCCTGGGTGCTGCCCAGCGTGTTGCCCTGGGTGATGCCGCTGACGTTGGCCAGCGCGTCGTCGAGGTTGCGCGGCGCCTGATCGCGAATGACCTGGGCCGGGATGACGTTGACGGTCTGGGGGATTTCCTGGAGCAAGGCCGAAGAGCGCATCACCGAACTGGTCGGCGGCGGCTGGTAGCTCATGGATTGATCCATCACCGAGGTGATGGTGGTGGCGCCGAGGTTCAAGGCGCCTTCGGTGGGCTGCGGTTCCAGCGCCATGGTGTGCGCATCGGTACGACGGAAGGTCAAACCCGAACCGCTGAGCAAACGCTGGATCGCCTGTTCGGCGCTCATCTGCCCGCTGACCGCTGGCGCGGTCATGCCGTACGGCGCTTCATCGGTGTAGACCACGCTGATGCCGGTGATCCGGCTGAAGTCGCTCAGGGCCTGGGGCAGCGGTTTGGCGGCCATCGCGAAGCTGAACTGCGTGCGCTGCTGCGTCGTGCCCGCTTCAGCGGCCAATGCCACGCTCAATGGCAGCAATGCCAATGCCGAAATGCTCAGCGCCGAAGCACCCAACCACTGTTTGACCGAACCCGATTTTGCCCTGGACTTCATTGCTCATGACCTGTGTAGAACCGCTACGGATGCGAATGACTCGCAGTTTCAGTCACTACACGGATGGGGCTTGGGTTTACCTCACCATCATTTTGAAAATATTTTAATTTGAGTGATGGGGTGTTTGATTTGACGCCTTCGCGGGCAAGCCTCGCTCCTACAGGGATAGTGAAACCTGTAGGAGCGAGGCTTGCCCGCGAAGTGGCCGGACGCCTCAACGCAAAATAATCAAATGCCCCACAGCCTGCTGCTCAAACCCCATCACCCCCTGCAACGAACTCAACACCGCCTGCGGATCCTTGCTCGGAAAACTGCCACTGATCCGCCGCGCCGCCAGCTCATCGTTGAGCAGCACAATCCGCCCCGGGTAGTAACGCCGCAGATCCTGCACCACGTCGGCCAGTGGCGCCTTGTAGTAATTGAGCCAACCCTGACGCCACGCCAACTGCGCTTCGCTGTCCACGGCATGCAGTTTTTCCGCCGTGCCTTCGCCGTAAGCCACTTGTTGGCCGGCGGTCAGAATCTGCTGCTCGGCATGCTTGTCCGCCGTCACGCCAACCCGGCCGGACAACACCGTCACTTGCGCGCCGTGAGGTTGCAAACGCACTTCAAACTGCGTCCCCAGCACCCGCGCCTGGCCCTTTTCAGCCTCAACCACAAACGGCTCGCCGGTGTGCGTCACGCTGAAAAAACCAGCGCCGCGACGCAACTGCACGTGACGCTCACCGCGACTGAAATCCACCGCGATGGCGCTGTCGGCATCCAGCGTGACCTGCGATTGATCCGCCAGCGTGACGGTGCGAACTTCCCCCGGCGCCGACACATAGTCAGCACCCAGATCATCCACCCAGCGCATCGGCTGCCAGCCTGAACCGAGGCTGACCATCAACAACAGGCACGCCGCCATTGCCAACGCTCCGGACCAGCGCCGAACGCTGCTGCGCCGCGAGCGATTCATCGCGTTGAGGTAACCCTGCAAGGCAAACGCGTCTTCGTTGGCCAGCGTCCGCGCCGGGCCTTCGCTCAATTCCCACACCACTTGCGCCTGGGCATAGGCCTCGGCATGCGCGGGATCGGCCTGCAGCCAATGGCTGAAGGTGGCCTGATCACCGCTGCTCGGCTGGTCATGCAACAGACTCAGCCAGGCGAAAGCGGCCTGTTCCTGAGCGGGCGTCGGGGTGACGCGTTCGATGTGATTCACGGTGCTTTCCCTGGCGTGCGCGGTTCGGGGTCCCGCAGGCTGGCCTTGCAGGCTTCGAGGGCGCGCATCATATGTTTTTCCACGGCGCTTTGGGACAAACCCATGGCCTTGGCGATCTCGGCGTATTTGCGGCCATGGATGCGATTGAGCAAAAAGATCTGCCGCGTGCGCTCGGGCAACGCACGCAACGCCGCTTCGACATGGCGCAAATCGTTGCCGGCCTCCAGCGCGGCTTGCGGCTCACTGCCGTGGCTGTCCGGTTGATCCGGTTGCCAGCCTTCAGTGACCCGCACCCGCGTGCCTTCGCTGCGCAAGTGGTCAATGGCAATGTTGCCAGCGCAACGCAACAGGTAGGTGCTGAGCTCTTCGACCTGCACCAGCGGCCGACGCCAGAAGCGCAAAAACAAATCCTGCACCAGGTCCGCCGCCGTTGCCCGGCAGCCGACACGACGGTTCACCAGCGCTTCCATCTGCGAACGCTGGGACAGGAACACTTGCAGGAAATGCGCACGTGCTCCGCGAGGTTCGTCGTCATGGGAATCCGGAGGGCTAGTCATCATCGGGTCAGTACTGCGCAAACGCGGCAACGGGGCTGACGAGCAGGCTCAAAGCAGCCATCGACAGTGCCAGGCGCGGGCGATACGGCATCAACAGCACCAGCAGCAACGCGCTGAGCATCAACACCGCACACCATTCCACCAGGCCAAGTCCCCAGCCGGTCGAAGACACCGCCGCCCACAGAGACAAGACCAGCAACAGCCAGCCACCCAGTTTCAATAACCGACGACGACGGGCCGTCGGCTTGCCGCCCAACAGTTCGGCGTGATGCCGATCCATCGATAAACACAGTGCGGTGAAACCGCCGTAACAGAGCAACAGCGACAGCAACATTCAGTTCGCCTCTCGCTCAAGGGTGATCGGTCGCGCCCGCGCCCGGGTGACAATTTCGGCCTGCCCCGAACGCTGCATTTTCCACGCAGCCCAGGCGAAAAACACACCGCTGCCCAGGCACGTCAGATCGAAACCGGCCATCGCCCAATCGCCCTGCGCCAACGTCACGCCCAAGTGATACGGCGTGGTCATGGCGTTCAGCAGCGGCATCGCGCCAAACAGCAATGCCACCAGTGCCAATTGCTCGATCCACGCCGGGCGGCCCCGGCGGACCATGGCATGCAGCACACTCAAACCCCAGACGATGAAGAAGCTGTTCACCTCCCAATCCGCACGTCCGGCCATGTCGACCGGCAACACCCGATTGGCCCAAAAGAACGCCGCCACCGCCACCATCAAACCGGACATGCTGGCAATGTTCAGCACTTCCACCAGTCGCAATTCGAACGGCATCACAGCGCTTTTCGCGTGTTTGAGCTGACGCTTGCCGAGCCAGATCACCAGCCCGGTGCCGATCATCGCCGTGCCGGCCAACCCGCAAATGAAGTACAACCAGCGCAGCACGGGGCCGGCGAAATGGCCCATGTGCAAACCATAGAAACTGCCGGCAATCGCCCTCGGCAGCGATTGCTCCGGGGTCGTGCCGAGCAATTGCCCGGTTACGCCGTTGAAGGTCACCGCGCTGCCGAAGTCGTGGACCACACGGTCGGCACCGTCACGCACGAGCACCACCGAGGCATTCGCGTCGCCCGGATTGTTCACCGTCAGCCGCCCGACGCGCCCGCCCGACCACTGCTCGCGCGCCTTTTCCAGCAGCGTTGCCAACGGCGCCAACTGCGCCGGTTTGTCCGCACGTTCCGGTGTGGTGGAGGCCGGGAACACCTCATCGTAAAACGCCCGCGCATCACCGTTGTACGCGGCAAGAATGCTCGCCGGCATCACCATCGACATGAAAATCACCAGGCTGCTGTAGGTGATCATCAGGTGAAACGGCAGCACCAGCACGCCCACCGCGTTGTGCCCGTCGAGCCAGGAACGCTGGCCCTTGCGCGGGCGGAAGGTGAAGAAGTCCTTGAAGATTTTCTTGTGGGTGATGATCCCGCTGATCAGCGCGACGAACATCACCATGGCGGCGATGGTCGACAACCAGCGGCCCCACGGATACGGCATTTGCAGCTGAAAGTGGAAGCGGTAGAAAAACTCGCCGCCGGTGGTTGCCCGGCCCTGCACTTCGGCGCCGGTTTGCGGGTCGAGGAGTTTTTCCGTGAACTGGCCGCGTTCGCCACGTTTGGCCGGGGTTTGCTGCCAGCGTACCGACAGGCCGGGTTCGCGGGCATCGGGCAGGTCGATGAGCCAGCGTGAGGCGCCGGCAGCGTGTTGCTGAAGGTAGTTTTGCGCCACGGTCAGGCTGGCTTCGGAGGTCACCGAACGCGCAGGGATTTCCGGCTGCATCCAGTGGCTGATCTCGTCCTTGAAATACGCGAGTGTGCCGGTGAGAAAAATCGCAAACAGCAACCAGCCGAAGATCAACCCGGCCCAGGTGTGCAACCAGGCCATGGCCTGACGAAAACCCTCTTTCATGTGCGGCCCATCCAGTACGCGAGGCCCGAAATCGCCGCAAGCACCAGGCTTGGCACGATCAACCCGAGCCAGGCCCGCCATGCGCTGCGGCAGGCGAAGCACCAGATCACTGCGCCGAGGTAGGCCAGAAACGAAGTCATCATCCCGGTCACCACGGCGTCGGCGCGGGCCATGGGCACCCACAGCGTCAGGCTGACACTGGCCAGCGCCGCAACGATGTAGCCACCCAGCACGGCGGCCAGCACTCGGGAGGTGACGGCCAATCGATAGGACACGGGGATTACTTTCATGTTTCGACCTTGAAACCGGTGAGGCCTGGGGAAAATCACGAGGCCAGGGCGGCAATATTAATGATAAATATTCTCATACGCAAAAGAGATACGATCAGCGCCGATTGCCGGAGCGGGTTCGCGCCTCTACAATGCGAACAATTCTTGTTCTCTAACGCATTAAACCGCGCTCGGAGTTACCGTTGCAGCCAGCCCACACCGTCGAAGTCCTTTATCACGCCCATCACAACTGGCTCACCGGTTGGTTGCGGCGCAAGCTCGGCTGCCCGGACAGCGCGGCAGATCTGGCCCAGGACACGTTCATGCGGGTGCTGACCGCGCGAGACACGCCGCAGATCATCGAGCCGCGAGCGTTCCTTACCACCCTCGCCAAACGCGTGCTGTTCAATCATTACCGCCGTCAGGATCTGGAGCGCGCCTACCTCGACGCCCTGGCGCAGATGCCGGAAAGGGTCGCTCCGTCAGAGGAGGAACGGGCGATCATCCTGCAAACCCTGATGGAACTGGACCAGTTGCTCGACGGTTTGCCGCGCCTGGTCAAGCGCGCATTTCTGTTGGCCCAGGTCGATGGCCTGACGTACCCACAGATCGCCGCCGAGCTGGGAATTTCCATCGCCACGGTCAAGCGGCACCTGAATAAAGCGGCGATGCGCTGCTACTTCGCCCTATGAACGGCACCCCGGATTTTTCACCGCAAGTCGCCGAGCAAGCGGTGCAGTGGTTGATGAAAATGCAGCAAGGGCCGTTGAGCCCGCGCCAGCAAAACGCCTGGCAACAATGGCTCGATGCGCACAGCGAGCATCAACGGGCGTGGGAGCATATTCAGCGGGTCAACCAGCGCCTGCGCGGCTTGTCTTCGCCGCTGGCGCATGCGGCCCTGAACGCACCGACGTCCAGTAGCCGGCGTCAGGCGCTGAAGTTGTTGCTGATTCTTGGTGCCGGTTCGGCCGTCACCTGGGGCATGCGCGAGCACAACCTGCTGCCACCGTTGATGGCCGACTACCGCAGCCCCATTGGCCAGCGGCGCAAGATCGCGCTCGCAGACGGCAGCCAATTGCAACTCAACACCGCGAGTTCGGCGGATGTGCAGGTCGAGGGTCAGCAACGGCTGATCCGTTTGCTTGAAGGCGAGATGCTGCTGACGGCGTCCAAAACGTTTCAAGTGCGCACGGCACAAGGCTTGTTGAAAACCGAAGGGGCGCGCCTGAACGTTCGGCAGTTTGCGGATCGCACTCAGGTCGCGGTGTTTGAAGGCCGTGTTGAATTGACGCCTGATGGCGGTTCACCCTGGGTACTGCAAAGCGCCCGGCAGTTGAGTTTTGATGCTCGCGGAATCGGCAACCCCGTGCCTCTGGATGCCAACAGCGGCGCCTGGGCCGACGGCATGCTGGTGGCTGCGCACATGCGCCTTGGCGATTTCCTTGAGGAACTTGGCCGCTATCGTCGCGGGCAGTTGAACTGCGATGCGAAAGTTGCTGACTTGTTGATCTCCGGGACTTATCCACTGGACGACAGCGAGCGGATTCTGGATCTGCTGGAAATCAGTTTGCCGGTGAAGGTGAAGCGCTTTACGCGGTATTGGGTAACCGTCGAGGCTAGCGTTTAATCATTGTAGGAGCCGGCTTGCTGGCGATCGGCACGCCGCGGTCTGTCTGATACACCGCCTTCGCCGGCAAGCCAGGCTCCTACAGTTACGGTGTTTGTTCAGAAATCCTGTGGCAGCGGGGTTGCTTGCGAGAGCCCCCAAAAATATTCACACAACCGTGAGCCGTTTTTCAGATCTGGCGTGACAGAGAAGGAAAGCCACCTTGATTCCACCTTCTCAGGATCATCCTCCATGCACCCCACCCGCCTCACCCCGCTGGCCCGCACCTTGCGCCAACTCTTGCTGGGCGCCAGCCTGAGCTTCGGCGCGCTGCCACTCGCCCACGCAGACGATGCCAAGCCGTACCACATCGCGCCATCGTCGCTGGAAAACGCCCTCAACCAGTTCGGCCGTGAAGCCGGCGTGTTGATTTCGTTTGGCTCGCAAGTCACCAGCGGTGTGCAGAGTCGTGGCCTGGAGGGCAACTACACCGCCGAACAGGGCTTGAACGCCTTGCTCGAAGGCACCGGCCTGCAGGCCCGCGCCGAAGGCAACAACGCGTTCAGCCTGCAACCGGTGGGCAATGCTGCGCTGGAGCTGGACACGTCCAAAGTGGTCGGCGACTGGCTCGGTGATGCGCAGCCAATCAACGTCTTCGAGCATCCCGGCGCGCGTGATGTAATCCGTCGCGAGGAGTTCGAACGCCAGGGCGCAACCCAGGCCAGGGACGTGCTCAACCGCATCCCCGGCGTCAACGCGCCGGACAACAACGGCACCGGCAGCCATGACATGGCGCTGAACTTCGGCATTCGTGGTCTCAATCCGCGCTTGGCGTCGCGCTCGACGGTGTTGATGGATGGCATCCCGGTGCCCTTCGCGCCTTACGGTCAGCCACAGTTGTCGTTCGCGCCGATCAGCATGGGCAACATGGACGCGGTCGACGTGGTGCGCGGCGGCGGCGCGGTGCGTTACGGCCCGCAAAACGTCGGCGGCGTGGTCAACTTCGTGACCCGTGCGATTCCCGACGAGCCCACGGTGAAAGGCGGTTTCCAGACCGAAACCAGCCCCTCCTCCAGCCACGACGGTTTCAAGACCACCGGCAACCTGCTGGCCGGCGGCACTGGCGACAATGGCCTGGGCGGCGCGTTGTTGTATTCCGGCACACGCGGTGGCGACTGGCGTGAACACAGCGACACCGAGATCGACGACCTGATTCTCAAAGGCAAATACCAGCTCGACGACGCCAACAGCTTCAATGCCATGGCCCAGTATTACGAAGGCAAGGCCGACATGCCCGGTGGCCTGAACGTCGCCGATTATGATGCCGATCCGTACCAGTCGACCCGCCCGAAAGATCAGTTCTGGGGCCGCCGGACGATGTTCAACTTCGGCTATCGCTATCAGGAAGATCGCCGCGAATTCACCGCTAACACCTTCTTCACCAAAACCCTGCGCAGCGGCTATCTGGATCAGGGCACGTTCCTGTCGCTGTCACCGCGCGAGTACTGGGTACGTGGCCTGGAAACCCGCTTCGCCCAAGGCTTTGATGTTGGCCCGACCAGCCATGAAGTCGGTGTCGGCTATCGCTACATCAACGAAGCCGGCCACGAACTGCGCTATCGCACGCCGATTGCCAGTAACGAGTATCCGACCACCAACAGCCGCAACGACCGCGATACGCGCGGCGGCACCGAGGCCAACGCGTTCTTCGTCGATGACCGGATCGACATCGGCAAATGGACAGTGACGCCGGGCATCCGCTACGAAATGATCGAATCGCAACAGACCAACAACCTGACGAACGAGAAGTACAAGGGCGACTACAACACCGCCCTGCCTGCGCTGAACGTGCTCTATCACCTGACCGACAGCTGGAACCTCTACGCCAACACCGAAGGTTCGTTCGGCAGCGTGCAATACAGCCAGATGCCAAACCGCGTGACCAGCGGCGAAGTCAAACCGGAAAAGGCGCGCACCTGGGAACTGGGCACCCGCTACGACAACGGTGCGTTACGCGCGGAAATCGGCGCGTTCCTGATCAACTTCGACAATCAGTACGAAAGTAATCAGACCAACGATTCGGTGATCGCTCGGGGCGAGACTCGCCATCAGGGCATCGAAACCAGCGTCAACTACGCACTCGATGATGTGAGCCCGGCACTGGCCGGTTTCGATGTCTACGCCACGTACGCCTATGTGGACGCGACCATCCGCGAAGACGGGCCGAACAAGGGCAATCGTGTGCCGTTCTCCTCGAAACACAAGGGCACCGTGGGCGTCGGTTATACCGAAGGCGCGTGGAAGTTGAACCTGGACAGCAGCTATCAGAGCGACCAGTTTGCCGACAACGCCAATACGTCGAAAGAAAGTGCCGACGGCAGCACGGGCACGATTCCTGGCTACATGCTGTTCAGCAGCCGCGCGGCGTATGACTTCGGGCCGAAGTTGTCGGATTTGAATGTGGCGGTGGGGGTGAAAAACATCTTCAACCACCAGTACTTCACACGCTCGTTCGATGACAACAACAAGGGCAAGTACGTCGGGGAACCGCGGACGGTGTATGTGCAGACGTCGGTGGCGTTCTGATCTGAAACTGAACAGCCTCGCTGCAATTCACCCCTGTAGGAGCGAGGCTTGCCCGCGAAGGCGATTTAACGAGCGACATATGCGCTGGATTTCCGGGCCTCTTCGCGGGCAAGCCACGCTCCTACAAGGAATCGCGGCGCTGCGATAATCGGCACAAACAACAACGGGCCTGCAATGCAGGCCCGTTTTTCGTTGGGACGTTAAATCAGGTGTCAGCCGTTTTGTGCAGCCTGTTCGTTCTCGAGAAACTCGTCTTCCAGCAGCGCATCGGCTGCACGCCTCTCAAACGGCACCACAGCGGCACGTGGTTTGCCCCGCAGTTTGCCGAACAGATGTTCCAGTGCATGTTCGAGTTTTTCAGCCGCACCGTCGATCGCCAGTTCCAGGTTTTCGGCTTTATGGGTGACAGAAATCGGTTGGTGGCCTTTTGGCCGCGCTTCCAGCTGGCAGCGCAAATCATGGGGACCGGGCTTGTCGCCGTTCTCGTCCCGCAGATGGACCTCGACGCGTGTCAGGTCCTCTTCATAACGTTCGAGCGTGCTCTCAATGGTAGTACGTACCCACTCCTCCAGTCGGATGCTGCTTTGAATATGGTTATCGCTGTTGACTTGGATTTGCATAGTTCATCCCTTATTTCAGCTAGCTCGCGAGAGGCCCCTCGGCTGGCCCTTGGGCGTCATCACCGTGACCTCTTGGTTACACAATCGGTCTGTACGACGAACAATTCAACCCCTGAAAAAAGATAAATTTTCATACGCAAAAAAAGCCGGACAAGGAGCAAAAGCGCTGTTAAGGTCGGGAGTTGGGTCGCTTCACTTCTTTGTCATAATTACTCACATCTGCCGCTCCGCCAGCGGGTGCAGGCTGCGAAAAACACCCGCCTCCTCTACCAGCCAGTCATGCACCGCGCGCACGCCCGGATGGCTCAGCGCCCCCGGCGCATACAGCAACACGTAACGTTTGTGATTGGGCACCGCCAGCCCGAACGGCACAATCAACGTCCCGCGCTCCAGCTCATCGTTCAACAGCGTTCGCCGCGCAATCGCCACGCCCATGCCGGCAATCGCCGCTTCGATGGTCAGGTGATTGCGATTGAACGTGTGCCCGCGCCGTACGTCCGCGCCTTCGAAGCCAATGGCGTTGAGATAGAACTCCCACTCCGCGTACTCGTAACTGCCGCGCCAGGCCGTAATGTCGTGCAACAGCGGAAAGTGCGACAGGTCTGCCGGGCCATGCAACGGCGGCCGTCCGCGCAAAAGGCTCGGCGCGCACACCGGGAAGATCTGTTCGTCGAGCAAGGTTGTGGATAACAAGCCAGGGTAGCTGCCGTCGTTCAGGTCGATGGCCAGGTCAAAGTCGCCCTCGTGCAACGGCACGCTGCTGTCCTCGGCCACCAGGCGCAACTGAATGTCCGGAAAACGCTGCTGCAAGCGCGGCAGGCGCGGGGTCAGCCATTTGCTCAGGAACGATGGAATCGACCGCACCCGCAAAATCCCGCTGATCATTCCCGCATCCAGTCGTCGCAATTCCGCGTCGATGCTGCCGTAAGCCTCGTTGACCGTAATGGCCAGTCGCTGGCCTTGCGCGCTCAACTCCACGCCCCGGGCACGCCGGTGGAACAGTCGAAACCCCAGCCGTTCTTCCAGTTGTCGGATCTGCTGACTGACCGCCCCCGGCGTGATGTGCAGTTCTTCGGCGCAGCGGGTGAATGACAAGTGCCGTGCGGCACAGGAAAACACGTGCAGCCAGACGTAAGTCTGGGCGTGCAATTGGCGACTCATTGTTTAGTCCTGCTAAAGGCTGTCTTAGGAAGTTTCGTTGGTCACGTAGGACCGAGGTAGGCAGTATCGCCGACATTGCGCTTGTCCTACAAAAATGGCAGCGATTTCTCTTCCATTGCTTGTATAGGCTTTAGCATGGCTATCAGTGTTTTTGATCTTTTCAAAGTCGGCATCGGTCCGTCCAGTTCTCACACCGTCGGCCCGATGCGCGCCGCCGCGACCTTTGCCCAGGCACTGATTGACCAGCATTTGCTGGACGCCGTACGCCGAGTGGAAATCCGCCTGTACGGCTCCCTTTCCGCCACCGGCGTCGGCCACGCCACCGACCGCGCCTGCGTCATGGGCCTGATGGGCGAATGGCCGGACAGCATCGATCCGACCAGCATCGACAGCCGCATCAAAACACTGCTCGAGACCGGCGAACTGAGTCTGGCCGGTAAAACCACCATCGCCTTCAACTGGCAACGCGATCTCCTGCTGCTCGACGAGAGCCTGCCCTACCACCCCAACGCCATGTCGCTGACAGCTTTCGGCGACACCGGTGAGCTGTCGGAGCAAACGTACTACTCGATCGGCGGCGGTTTCATCATCGAAGCCGCCGAAGCCGAGTCCGGCATCGCGCCGACCAGCGACGTGGTGCTGCCGTATGATTTTTCCAGCGCCGCCGAATTGCTCAAGCTCTGCAATCAGCATGGCCTGCGGGTTTCCGAGTTGATGATGGCCAACGAGCGGGCCTGGCGCAGCGAAGCCGAAATCCGTCAGGGCTTGCTGCACATCTGGTCGGTGATGCGCGAGTGCGTCGAGCAGGGTTTGCGCCACGAAGGCATCCTGCCCGGCGGTCTGAATGTTCCGCGCCGCGCAGCGAAATTGCACCGCAGCCTGTTGGAAATCGGCAAGCCGAATGTCATCACTTCGACACTGTCGGCGATGGAATGGGTGAACCTGTTTGCCCTCGCCGTGAACGAAGAAAACGCCGCCGGCGGACGGATGGTCACCGCGCCTACCAACGGCGCGGCCGGGATCATTCCCGCCGTCCTGCACTACTACATGAAATTCAACCCGGACGCGTCGGACGATGACGTCGTTGCGTTCTTTTTGGGCGCCGCGGCCGTAGGCATTCTCTGTAAGAAAAACGCTTCGATCTCCGGCGCCGAAGTCGGCTGTCAGGGCGAAGTCGGTTCGGCGTGCGCCATGGCCGCCGCCGGTCTGGCCGACGTACTGGGCGCCACGCCCGAGCAACTGGAAAACGCCGCCGAAATCGGCCTGGAACACAACCTGGGCCTGACCTGCGACCCGGTCGGCGGCCTGGTGCAAGTGCCGTGTATCGAGCGCAACGCCATCGCGGCCGTGAAGGCGATCAACGCCACGCAAATGGCCCTGCGCGGCGACGGCAAACACTTCATTTCCCTGGACCGGGTGATCCGCACCATGCGCGATACCGGCGCCGACATGCACGACAAATACAAAGAGACTTCACGGGGCGGCCTGGCTGTCAGCTGGGTGGAGTGCTGAGGAGCATTCCCGACCGTCCGCAACACGTGAGCCCGAGCAAGAATAATAACGAGGCCAATAACGATGACCGATGTACGTACACCTGCTGCCGATAATCCTGCTGTAGACCTGACACGCAATACAGAAACAGCCCACAAGGGCTGGAGCAAACACGACACCACCTGGATGCTGGGCCTCTACGGCACGGCGATTGGCGCCGGCACGCTGTTCCTGCCGATCAACGCCGGCGTGGGTGGCTTCTGGCCGCTGCTGATCCTGGCGGTGCTGGCGTTTCCGATGACCTTCTTCGCCCACCGGGGCCTGACTCGCTTCGTGCTGTCGGGACGCTCCGGGGACATCACCGAAGTGGTGGAAGAACACTTCGGCATCGGTGCCGGCAAACTGATCACGCTGCTGTATTTTTTCGCGATTTTCCCGATTCTGCTGGTGTACAGCGTGGCGCTGACCAACACCCTCAGCAGTTTCATGGAGCACCAGTTGCACATCGCACCGCCACCTCGGGCGGTGCTGTCGCTAGGGCTGATCCTTGGTTTGATGGCGATTGTCCGCTGCGGCCAGGGCGTCATCGTCAAATGCATGAGCGTGCTGGTTTACCCGTTCGTCGCGGCGTTGCTGCTGCTCGGTATCAGTCTGATTCCGAACTGGAACGGCGCGTTCTTCGCCACCGCCGGTGAAGGCATGCCGATGCCGCTGTTCTTCAAAACGCTGTGGCTGGCGATCCCGGTGATGGTGTTTTCGTTCAACCATTCGCCGATCATCTCCGCCTTCGCTGTCGATCAGAAGCAGCGTTACGGCGAGCAGGCCGAGCGCAAGAGCAGCGGCATCCTCGCCATTGCCCACGGGATGATGGTGGTGACCGTGATGTTCTTCTGTTTCAGCTGCGTGTTGGCCCTGTCCCCGGCTGATCTGGCGGCGGCGAAGGCACAGAACATCTCGATCCTGTCGTACCTGGCCAACCACTTCCAGACCCCGGTCATTGCCTACGCCGCGCCGCTGATTGCGCTGGTGGCGATCACCAAATCCTTCCTCGGCCATTACATCGGCGCCAGCGAAGGCTTTCAGGGTCTGATCGTGAAAAGCCTGCGTGGCCGTGGCCGGGTGATGTCGGCGAGCTGGCTGAACCGCATGACTGCACTGTTCATGATCCTCAGCTGCTGGGCCGTGGCCACTTTCAACCCGAGCATCCTTGGCATGATCGAAACCCTCGGCGGGCCGATCATTGCGTGCCTGTTGTTCCTGATGCCGATGTACGCCATCCGTCGCGTGCCGGCTTTGCGCCAGTATTCGGGCCAGGCGTCGAACGTGTTTGTGGTGTTGATCGGTCTGATTGCACTGTCTGCGATCATCTACTCATTCATGCCCTGAAACGGGCAACGTTCTTGTAGGAGCGAGCCTGCTCGCGATGGTCTCGAGAGCGCCACGTTTACCCGGTAAACACGCGTTATCGTTGACGAACATCGCGAGCAAGCTCGCTCCTACAGGAGTGAGTATTGTTCGACAATCTTTCCGGCATGCCCCTTGCTACATCCCTGACGAGGCAAAAAGGATGTTTGAAAACCTCAGCGAGCGACAGGCCAATGGTCCGGTGTTGCGAACCAACCCGATCATGGCCGGTCAACTACTGCACGTTCAATCAGGCGGTGACGCATCATGGACAACCCTTTTCAGCTCATCACCGATGCCTTTGCACCGGATTACCAGATCAACCTGAGCATTCAGGGGCTGGACGGCAGCATCATGCTGACCCTCTCCAACAGCGGCCGCGTCGTGGCCAAGCGAATGATCAGCGCCGAACAACGCAATGACCCCAAGCGCCTCAAACGCCTGGTGCAAAGTATTCAATTCGGCATCGCCATCGAGCAGGGTCACAGCGCGATGACCATCCTCGAAGCCATGACCGACAGCGACAATCGCACCCCGCCGCCGCCATCGACCAAAGCCCACCCGCGCCCCGCCATGCGGTTTTAAATCTCGCCCTTCTCCACTTCGGGATGCTCACTGGAACCCGCACCGGTCTTGCGTTGCGGGTGTTCGATCTTCACCGAAGGGAATTGCGACGAGGCGTAACGCACCACCAGAATCGCAAACGCCAGCAGCAGAATCCCGCCGCACAGGTAAATGATGCCCAGGTCGGGCGGATTGTGGTGCGAGACGTTGGAGATCAACAAACGCGTCAGCGCGGTGATCGCCACGTAGATCAGGAAACGCACCGGCATGTGATTGGTCTTGAAGTAAATCCCGACCATTGCGCCCAGTTCGAGGTAGATGAACAGCAGCAAGATGTCGTCGATCTTGATGTGCCCCGCTTCGATCATCCCCAGAAACTCCATCACCGCCGCCCAAGCGGTCACCGCACCGATGGCGAACAACGCCAGGTAGTGGAAGGTCTCGACGAACAGATTGCCCAGGGATTCGGCCAGTTGGTGCACGTTCTGCCGCAGGTTCTCGGCCCAGTTGATTTTCACGATGATTCTTCCTTAGCTCGGTTCGAGCGGATGATGCCGGTTGGACGTGACGGTTGTTCTGCATGCAGAAAAAAGGCCAGAGGCTGATGGTGAGATGGCGATAGGCTGCCAGTGGACACTTTTGTGGTGTCTGGACGGGCGCCTTCGCGGGCAAGTCGGACCGCCGCACCGCTCGCTCCTACAGGGCAATACCGCTACGTAGGAGCGAGGCTTGCCCGCGAATGGAGCAACGCGGTCCACCTGACAAACGCTGATTTCGGTCTACATTAAAAAGCCACTACCCAAAGCGCAGGGATTCGCTTATCCTTTTCGCTGTATAAAAACACAGTGGTCGAAACAGACAACTATCGTGAAGGCATGTGAGGTGGTGAATGGCCGTCGAAGTGGTATACCGCAGCAGCCGAGATCTGGAGCGCTTGTTCATCGTTTTGCGGACCGACCAACTGCCTAGATGATGTCCTTGATCCCCCTTTCACTCACACGGACTGCTCTGGATCGATGATCTGAGAGCGATGGTTCGGGTGAGCCACTCCGTCAAGAAATCTGAGGCTGTACAGATTTTGCGTCGGAGAGGTGCCTAGTTATGAAGACTTCATCAAAAATCCTTCAGCTAGAGGGTGATGCGTTTAGCGATCCGACTGATTGAGTTTTTGGTACCGATTGATTTTTGAAAGTAAAACCGGGGACGACTCCCCTCAATACTGCACCTGATGACGAGGCCAAAAAATGGCTGTTGAAACCCTGTATCGCAGTACCCGCGACTTGGAGACTACATTCGTGGATCGTAAGCTAGCCGACGCACATGACCAAATGCTCGAACTGGCAGAGTTATTGACTGATGTCTTACTCAAAAACGTGTCTGGTTTGACTGAAAAGCAGGCTGAAGATGCCAGTATTTTCTTGGCGAAAAATCGGGCGGTATTTGCTGCAGCGTTTAAAAATAACGCTGGTGCCTTGTCAGAACTCACCCAACTGAACAACGAAGAAACTTGAAAAGTTGGAATTGAACGCCTGTGGCCCTTCCTTTTCCTGTTGCGCTAGCGCCCATCCGGAGGTTACCTCCTTGGGAAATTGCGCCAGACAGTACAACGGAGCAGTCTGCGAGACGGCCCGAGGCGTTCAGTTACCAATCGCGATTTTTCGGGGTAGGAACGTCGGAATCCTTCTTATCAGACGCTTTGCGACTACCAGTGGCACGCTGACGTTTCCGGCCTTCCATTAAGACAATTTGCAAGGGGCTAGGGCGCACCTCTTCCAGCAATGAACTCAATCGCTCAAGCTCCTTCACAGCTCGAAGAATAGCTATCAAATTCACCACCGTCCCCTTCCCATGATTAAGCAGTAGGTTAAGAGTCTGACGACTTACACCAGACCCTTTTGCTACATCTTCCAAGCTCATATTTTTTTTCAGGCGTATTGCCTGGATATACGTTCCCACCTCTTTTGCAATCGCTTGATCTGTGTACCTTGAAAATTTCATAGTGTGTTAATTCCCGCACGCTACATGGCAAAGTATGACTTTTCGTCAGCCATTCGTTACGTTATTTTCTGACCATAAAAGGAGAATATAGCTTCAACATTTTTTAACATTCAAATCGAGTACAGTGAATATGACTCCATACCGCACGTATCTAAAGACAAGCTGTCGAGATAACTACCTTTATCCGTCTCGTAGCGATACCCAAAGTCTCGAGTCTCGTGATCTATTAAAAAACTGGCAGATATAAGCTTTTCAATTACCCAGGGCAACGCCTTCGTGACTCGTTCTGGCAATGCGATAAACACTTGATCAATCCCCACTTTTTGGCTGAATGAGTAGGAGCGCGTAATATTTTGAAGCTCCTGAGCATCGGCTACAATCGAAAGCCGCCGACTGATATTTGACTCGTCGCCATGCCAATAGAAAATCAAAAAGATCGGATGGCCTCTATCGTACTCAACACGACGGACTGTACGTTCTGCATCATAAAATTCCTCGCTGTCGCCGAGGACGTCCCAAAGCATGCCGAATTGATCCACTACGTTGAACATTGGTTCTCTCATATTTCTGTAAGGTTAGGGCAAAATTCACATTATACTGTGAAGACTGTAACGGCAAGGTGGACCACAGTTCCTCCCCTCAATGGAGGGGTTTGTGAACGTCGCTACAGCTTTTGGATTAGTCTTACGAAATGTGAGAAAGCGAGCAAACCTCACGCAGGAGCAACTAGCTCTTCAATGTGGTTATCAGCGGAATTACATCAGCTTGATGGAACGCGGGCATAACCAGCCTACATTAGAAACACTCCTGTCTCTTGCTAGCGCGTTACATTGCGATCCTGCTGATTTGGTGGTGGAAACGGTCCGTGTGTTGGGATCTGGCTCCGTTAGCGTTTAGAGCTATTGCCGACCAAGCTAATCTCGCCGTGAAATCTCTAAAATCTTATCGTTTCCAGAGTCGCTGATCGCGTAAAGCCAATGGGTTATGCTCGCAGGCCGCATCAGAAACATTTAGCTATGAATGACGCACGCTACCCGCCAACAACCCGCACGGCTCGACATCTGGACCAACGAAAAAAGCTACGTCCAAAAATCGGCTAGCTTTTGCAGACCTTCTATTAAGAATCACACAAGCTTCAGCCCTGCATTGCTCGGCAAGTAACCACTTTGTTGTTTTTGCTTTGCGCTTACCTTTCATAGATCCACCTCGATTTGGCACCAGCTTGCTCACGTAGTACTTCCCCCTGCATGGCTAGCCCCCACCTTCCCATAAGTCCAACCGACTTGAACATCGGAGTCAAGTTACCTGCCTGCCGAACGATAGCCTTAAACCATACCGAAGCGTTTCGAATAACTCGAAATGAGTACTGCGAGGATGACGCTTGCCTGCCACGAACACGTTCTCATCGAGCGCAACCTCCAGGCGATGCGGCACATACGCATCATCGTGCGATGATTTCTATGCATCACGCCCCTCTTGCCCACTGGAACGCATGCTGCTTGGAAGCTGTTTATCATCACAAGGATTACAAAACGAATGAAGTTGTACGAGAACATTACGATAGGCAATTTTCTGTTCGCGCTTGGGTACTCTCTCCGCGATAAACAAGACAAAGGGCTTTTGGCGGGATCCATCAACCTGCTTCAGCAAACCCCAGCTGACCAGCTTTTGGGGGACGTTTTACTCAAGTTCACTGGTGTCGTGCGACTGATCGAATTCAAGGCTGAAGGAGCAAAACTAGCGAAGGAACGAGGGAGGCATGCTGCCTTAGAAATAGCAGCAAAGAAACTCGACTTTGAAGCAATATCCAGGGAGGTACATTGGTCGATTGAGACTAAAGCTACCGAACAAACATTGGGTCTGAGGACAGTACCTTACCTCGACGCCTTTCCTCGTCCACGAGGTCCAAAGCTTCAAAGGCTTGAAGATTTCATCAATACCTTGGCCCAGGACATCGCAAGTCAAAATGTTAGGTATACCGGCGAACAAGTTAACGCCTATCTGGCTTGGGTAAGAAAAACTCAAGGTACCGGCGAGGTGGGGAGCGGAGGCCTGTTGCTAATGGCAGAACCAGGCGGCCTGCTGAGATTTGCTCCTCTGGCAGACTTATTCGATTTGAATCTTGAGCACGGAATGTGGATCAAGGAGCGGCAGCACCGCCTGGAACGCGAACTGAACTTCGCACGACAACGAGAGCATGAGCGAGAGCAGAAACAACGCCAGAAACTCACCCGCAAGATCGACATCGATGGCCCTGAGTTCGGAGCATGAATGACACACAGAGAATTTGACGACCAGGTCCAGGCTCAACTAAACGTTGTGACCATGATCATATCTGCCAGCAATCAGAACCAAGAAACTGCAGAGGCAGCAATCAGGGCCTTGGATCACATGCGACGCAACATCGAGCAGAGCGTCAATGCATTATCCCGGGACGTCATAAAAAAGGTCGAATCTGCGGCAGAAACGACCGCAACTGAAACTGCAAAATTATTGCAGGCAAAATTTGCTCGGGCAGACGAGCAGGCAAACGCGGCAGCGTTGCGTTACGAACGCGCAGCACAATGGTTAAAGTTGAAAGTCCTGATGTTCGTATTATTGGCCCTAGCGGTCATTTTCGGAGCTGCATGGTTGATCATTAGCGTGGTTGTTCCCTCCACCAGTGAGCTTCAGGAGCGCCGACAAGAGCTGGCTTATTTGGAGCGTATGGCAATCGACTTGGAACGACGTGGAGTGCGCCTTGAATGGACGACATGCAACAAAGCTCTTTGCTTCAGAACAGATAAATCGAAAGGTGACTGGACCGTCGGTGAAGGAACCTATCAAGTACCTTTCAAAGCCCGTCGATAACGAAAAGAGTCTCCTTTGCATCGCTTTGGTAGGACAGGCCATGGAAGCCAAACTAACGCATGCGCGTATCTGACCTGCTAAAAATGGCGAAGCCAACCAATAGGTGTGAAATTCAGCGCAATACCCGTCAATAACGCGCCATGCGCGCAACGTATCATAGCCAAAGGCCACTGGCGTTTGCCGTCTCAGTGAGGCAAGATCCAATCCCGCCGTTGTCACCGCTACCGACAACACCTGTTGGCAAGGACACACTCCATAATTCCTGGGGGGTGACGCTGGCCACCTAACGTCAAGAAGCAGAGTTTCGCAGATGGATTCAAACACCGCCGCGCTAATCAAAGAGCGTGCTGCAATTCGTGATCGAATTAGCCAAATTCACGCCGACTCAAACCGCACCTTCCTCGTTCACTACGCTTGTGAATTATTCGATGGAGCGGCCGGCACTCCGGTGCGAATTTCGGGCATAGCGGTTCGAAACCTCAAGTCCGGCCAAACCATGTCTTGGACTGTTTTCGGAGAGGCGCAACGTAAAAAGCGCACGGAAACGCTTGTCCAAGATCTGGATCTCCTTGAGCGCAGCCTGCTTCAAGCCTTCTCGCGCCATGTTAGGAAATTCGACGACTGCACCTTCATACATTGGAATATGCGTGACACCAAATTTGGGTTCACTCATCTGCACAGGCGAGCCAGTGCTCTAGGAGTAAAGCTGTACTCCCTCCAAGACTCATGCAAGTTCGACCTTTCAAATGCGATTTACAAATTATTTGGGGATAGGCACGCTAAGCCTATTGCAAGTGATGGTACCAAGGGGCGGATTTTTTCTATTGCGGAACTCAATGGTATCAGCCGGCTTGAAGCCATCAGCGGCGAAGAAGAAGGAAAAGCTTTCATTCGAGGGGAGCACTCAAAAATAGAAAGCTCAACTTTGCGGAAGCTGGGCATTTTCAGCGATATTTTTGACAAATTGCATCGAGGCAATTTCAAGCACGAAGCGCCGTGGCGAGACACCTGGGCGCTTTCCCTGTCCGCAGGCATCTACTCACTTCGCACGCATTGGGCCGTGGCCCTATTCATCTTCCTTGGGGCATTTGCTGGTGCTGCCTATAAGTGGTGGGATACGATCGAGCGAATTTTTAAGTCGACGGCTAATACCTAACGGTATCTAACTGTAGACCTTCTGAAGCGGGTTGATCAGCTCGCCCTTGGTCTTCAGTTATTTTTCAACGACCAACTCCACAAATGACCGGCCAGTTGCGCGCATTAACACTGTTAGAGCCCTATGTTGCCAAGTAATATTGTTTGAGTTCAAAAAAGCGGAGCTAAGGTCATTCTTGTTCAGTTTGTGCGAAATTGCGCTCCAGTTGACCACCCGTTTGCATTCGACCTGACCAGTCACTTGCATTCGTTCTGCCCAGCGATTGCATCGGATTCTACCAACACGCGTTGAAACCATGATCGGCGGAGAACGGCCACAAGCGGACGGTTCGAAATTAAATGTCCTAGGACTCACTGGGGAAGTGATTTCTGGTATTTTGCAGGTGGCGTGTAACTGGTTGAACAAGCCCTGGAGTGCGGAGCTAAGCGTTGCCGCCAATGCATAACTATGAATGCGTATATCTAGACCAATACCAGTAACCAAAGGATGGGATATTTTGATATATTTACCGCCAAATATAAAAGTAATTGTAGAAGGGGACGGTGGAGAGGTAAGGCACTCACAAGCTCTATTAGAATATCTACAAATGCCTTCTATTGAATTGCAAATGGCAACACATGGAGGTACGTTACTCGACGTATTGATTGAGGAGTCATATATATCGCAGGATTTGATACTTAAACAAATTCTGACCGGCGATCCTCGCGCTGATGCGACTCGGTTAATTGGCAGTATCGCTGAGTCTCTAGTTGTTAATCTTTGCAATTCATCACCTGAAGTAAACAGAACGCTAGGGATGTATGCTCGATTCGGCCAGCGACCTCACAAAAAACTTGATGATTATGTAGCCGTAGCAACTGGCTCAATGAGAACAAAACATAATTATCCGCAGCACTATAATCCATGTGACACCCAAAGGGATATTATTTGGGTTGAAAAAGACAACACCGAAAATCAACTGCTTTGTATAAGTCAAAATAACGGCGTGGGTGCCAAGCCCGCCGGCTTGCAAGTCAAAGCAAGTCAAAATGGCATCAAGTATGTACTGCCATCAATCCAAGATTATCACTACCCTATCTTATATTTCGATCTAAATGGAGACTGGGGTGAGGTTTATAAGGCGGTAATGGAAAGCTTTTCAACTGCGACGCTTATCAACCCTGATGAAATCCAAGGCTACATAAAAAATATTTTAAAAGGATATTTTGATATCGTGATTGCATTGCTTCGAGGCGAAATTACAATTAGAAGAATTATAGATGAAGCCAGGTGGAACCATAATTCTGATTTAATTACGGGCCTGGACGCTGCAGAGCCCACAAATACTTCAATGCTGATTCTTCCTTCGCTTTCGAAGTAACTCATAATGTTTCCTGCGCCAGGGGGTTGTATTTTTAGCATCTATTGGCAGGAACAAAATTGAAATTACAACTTGAATATTCGCACCCACAAAACCAAGCTGATTGAGAAAACGGCAGCTCAGGATCATAACGTCAGAATGCATGTTGGAGTTTTCGACTTAATGCTGCCGTTGTGAGGCAGCTATCGGCACAGAGGGTGTAAAAACGCTTCGCCAAAACTGAAGCTTCCGCGCCTACGTTAAATCTGAAATTTATCGGCACGTCTGCAGATGTGGATTTCGCGTAGAAACGCGATTTCCAGTCCGGTTTTGAACACCTGACGCGCTCAAAAACGTTTTTACACAGCCTCGGCCAATTGCGGCCTATCGCGACCGGTAATGAATTCGTACCGGCCCGGCCAATTCCCCTTAGTAGAATGAAATCAAGTGGTCGATTAAGCTGGTATGAACCATTACTTTGCCGCACAATTTAGGCCTGAAAACAAAAAACTCTAAAAGTTTTTTCTGGCTTGCTAATATTACCCGAGAGATATATTGCCAGGTTAGTCGTCTTACGCTAAATTATCCCACTCCCTATATTTTCTTGTATCTCTCATTGAACTCAAATACCTCTCTTACAATCTCATTTCTACCAGTCGGAGCTGGCGATTGTACCTTGCTGCAATTCAATAATGCCAATTTTAACATATTGATCGATGCAGGGCCGAAACGGCCATATTGTAATGTCGAGCGTATGGCCAAAATGATACATGACCTCATTCCCAGTGGCGTTGTCGACCTAGCCATCGTTACTCATCATGATGATGACCATATAGGAGGGTTCTTTCATCTGTTATCAGAGGACAGTGGAATTGTGTTCAAGGACATGATCTTCAACTCTCCACTTGTCGTGGACAGACTTCTGAGGCATTCAGAATTATCAGACATCTCCGCGAGGCAGGGGCTTGAGTTGGCGAAAATAATGACAGCGTGCAATCACACTGTGGTTTCGCAGGGGCACGTACATTACTTGATGGATCGTCAGGTACAACTGGTTTTTCTATCTCCTCGCCAGGAAGACGTTATCAAGTATGGCGGCAGTACAATCTGCGAAGTGCTCTCTCCTGAAGATATTTCGGTGCCAGAACCTTGTCGTTCATACCAAGCTTTGCAGGTTGAAGTCGATGAATTCGAGGAGGATAACTCTAAGTCCAACCTTCTGAGTCTCGCTTTCGAAGTGCGCTTCAACAACCGCGTTTGGTTGTTCTTGGGCGATGCTTGGCCATCAAGGATACAAGAAGCTTTGGAGGCCCGTTACCCGTCGTCAACTCCAGAATACGAGCTGGTTAAACTATCCCACCACGGCAGTAAGAGCAGTACCACCAAAGAGCTAGTTTCGAAGTGGCGGTGCTCGCGGTATTTATTTCTGTCGGACGGGCGGCGGCATCCAGATGAACAAGTGCTCAGACGTATCCTTGATGCCACTCCAAATGGGCGCGCGGAATTCTACTTTCCAGAAAGAACCACGTATTTGGACTATCGAATGCACGAATATCAGGATCAGGTAAAATACCCTGAGAAAGGTAGTGTGCTGAGTTTTGAATATTGAGGTTGCAATGATCAAGTTGCTTCAGGCTATTGATAAAATTGGTGCGGATTATGGGCAAGCACTGATTCCTATTCGGAACTCTCTCGCTAAGGACGCGTCACGCATATTGGGGACTGCGTTTTTCGCTCATTTTGAAGGTCATTGCTATTTGGTGAGCGCGTTGCATGTTCTCGCTAAGGGGGGCAAAAAATCTTACGCATACCTTGACTTAAACGGCCGCCCATTCGCGCTTGGCGATAAAGATTTTTTTTATTGCGCGGCCAATGATGTGGGTTTTTTTAGAGTCGAAGGAGACTTCAAACTAGCTACCGTCGGTATACCTAGAATAAGAGTGGAGCGTGACCTAGACGAACTTGCTGACAGTGCTCAGGGAGTTGTAGTGATAGGTTTTCCCTATTTGTTTCGCCCCGACGAGATTATAACGGCAGTTCCGGTTTCCACCTGGCTCGAAACGAGGAGTATCCACACAACTACCAAGATCGCCAGGGCCAAGGTATATTGGTTCAATGACGATATGCTAGTCAGCACCGATAAAATGACGCGCATATATAATCTTGATGCTCACGGAATGAGTGGTGGGCCTGCAATAGCATGGTTCAATCGCGGGAGCGAAGCAAAACCGAATCTCGAAGCTAAGCTACAGGCAGTTCTGGTTCAATGGCACACGTCGGATGGCTACCTAGTCGGCGCCAAGACAGCGACACTTGTGGAATTGATAGATCGTACCTTGAAAGGTAAAGCTCTTTTTCTTTGAGAGGCTCTTAACAGATGTCACATGTACCATGTGCATAGTTAGACATCACATTGCTTCAGGCCGATAGTAGCCGTTGTTGAGCGGCTGCAATCGGCCAGAAACAGACGATCAAGACGCGGTTGGTGCTCCGCATAGAAGGAGATGATCACTAGCGTTATTTATTCCTTTGCTAACCGTTGATCATTCTTCGTCCCCCACATCTATGCTGAGGAAGCGCAACACTTCAGTCGCCAGTTTGTGCCATAAGTTCTCAACAATCTCGGTAGCCGACTCCTTTGTTCTATCTTTGAAGTAGTTATCCACTGAACAGTATGCAGAAAATTTCTTATTAGGCATCGACTTTCCCGCATCTAAAAGTTCTAATTTAATGCGCTGAAAGGCTAGATTTTCATGGTCGAATTTCAACAGCGCAAAGTACCTCTGCCCCGTCTTGGCTTCATCATATATCTCGCGGACTTTGGTTGTCAGGCTGTCCTTGGTGCGAGCAGAGAGGTCTAGGAACGCTGCTCGTTTGCTGACCTTGTCCAGTGCATCTATCACCTTGTCATGCTCATTAAGAGCATCTTTCAAATATTCCCAGTCGAGATCACATTTGCTAGACGAGAAAGTAAGACCATCATAAAATTGATGGCAGGAGCGATATTCCTGCAGCTTTTCTAGTTCCTGCACGGCGAAACGAGGGTCGGTTGTCTTGAAGATGTTGTCGATCGCGATCAGTGCCTCCTCTATGTCATATAGGAGTGGGCGCAGTTTGTCCCTGTAATCATAGAAGGCTTTGGAGATGTCTGCCTGCGAGTTTGGAATTGGCAGCGTGTACGCGAAATCGATGTTGCTCTTTTCAACCTTGCGGTACGGAATATTGACCTGGTCCAAAAACCGCAAGGACTCCGAAGACGAGCGATGCGTCAACTCGTGCTGAATCTTGTCCAGTGCCTGTCGTCGGTTTAGAACACGGAACTTCTCATCGAAAGCTTTCCTGCCTGCGATGTAACGCGAAGGGCTATCCTTTGTCATATCAAGTGCCGCCACTATTTCGGAGGAAGACAGTAGATACATTTCTGATTGGTCTTCCTGGCCAACGTGAAGGACAGCGAAGAATCCCTTTAGTGGTTTGCCTTTATCATCGGCCACGTACCGGCACGGAATGTACTGAGTCGTATTCTGATCTTGGTAATATTTGGCCTGAACGATTCCAACGCGGGGAGGCGCAGAGTCGGTAAAGCGGGTAGAGAGCGAGCGCAATTGGATCAAAAAGTCAGCGCCATCAATGTCAACGGATCGTTCTAAGACCCAAAAACGGTCAAGAAGGAACGCCTTAGTGCGAGCTTCTCCGGCTGCTCCGTGCTCCATAATTTTGAGCCAGACTGGTTCGCTTGCTTGGGTCAATCGATACTCCTTTTATTTTCAATAGCGCTTGTCTCGGCCCCTAACAGCAGCGCGAACCACTTAGGTTTGTGGAAAAAGTGAGACAGAAAGGGCTGGCTCGGCTAAAAGTTGTACTTGACGGTAACGTTTTGTTAACAAGGCACAGCACATACCGTTCACCAGGTCAGAATAAAAAATCTTCGTTTCCGGCGAGTAAGAAGCCGCTTAGGACAACCAATCGGGGGGAGCTAGAATGCGAGTCGAGAAGGTTAGAGTCGAGGGATTTCGACTGCTCCAGGATGTTGAGATCATGCTGGAAGAAAATTCCACGGTGATCGTGGGACGCAACAACAGCGGAAAGACATCGTTTACCGACATTTTTGATCGCTTCACTGGTGAGTCCGGGGCACGGTTTCGCCTTGAAGACTTCTCGGCCGCACAGCGTGAGCGATTCTTCGCTGCAAAGATGCTTAGAGAACAAGCGACAAAGCCAGAAGACGTACTCGCGGCACTCCCGACACTTGCTCTTACGCTTACCTTCCGCTACGACAGTACCGCCCCGAATTTAGGACCTCTTTCCCCTTTCGTCATTGACTTGGATCTAGACTCCACCACTGCCATTGTGCGCCTCGAATACCGATCGACACTAGCAAGCCTCCACACGCTGCTCGATACCCCTCCCGCACCAGAAGGTGTCGAACCAAGAACACACTTCTTCCGCTCATTGCGCGATACGGTACCCAAGGCATACAGCATCCATGTGTTCGCCATCGACCCCACCGACGATACCAATCGCCGTGATTTTGAGGGCTCGGCCGCACTGGCGGCTTTGCTGCAGTGTAATTTCGTTCGGGCACAAAGAACTCTCGATCATGCGAAGCATGGCGATGCCGATGTAATTGGGAAATTGCTCAGCGCATTATTTAAAACTGCCTCCGCACCAACTGCTGCGGCTGCTGATCAGGAGCTGGCGGCGAAGCTGAAGGCATCCGTCGAAGACATCGAGCGCAATGTTCAAGGCGACTTCGACGAGATGCTGAAAAAGCTTTTGCCAGCCATGGAGGTACTGGGCTTTCCAAGCCTCAACGATACCGAGCTTCGACCCGAGACCTCATTGAACGTTGAGGCCCTTCTGTCGGACCACACAAGGGTGGTTTACACAGGCGCAGACGGGGTACATCTCCCGGAGGGCTATAATGGCCTCGGTACTCGCAACTTGATCTACATGCTGTTGCAGCTCGAGAGCTACCACAAGGCCTACCGGGCCAAGACAACACGTCCGGCAACTCACCTAATATTCATCGAAGAACCTGAAGCTCACTTGCATCCGCAGATGCAAGAAGTTTTCATCAACCAACTCAATGCCGCCATTGGAAAACTGTCGACGAGCTATCCTGAAGAGGCTGCCTGGAACGTTCAGTTCGTCATCTCGACGCATTCTTCGCATGTGGCAAATACCGCATCGTTTGAAGCAGTGAGGTATTTCCTAAATGAGTCGCCTACTCCGGCAAATGCTCGTCAGACCAAGGTCAAAGACTTCAAGAAGGGCTTAAGCAGCATTTCCCCCGACGACCAGGACTTTCTGCACCAGTACATGACGCTAACCAAGTGTGACCTGTACTTTGCGGACAAGGCCATCATGGTTGAGGGGACAACGGAGAGACTACTGATGCCCCGTCTGTGCGAATTGGTTGATAAGTCGCTCGAAGACAAACACAAGCTGGCCAGACAATATGTGACCTGCGTCGAGGTCGGCGGAGCTTATGCGCACATCTTTTATCCACTCCTAGACTTCCTCGAGCTCAAGACCTTGGTCGTCACCGACCTGGATTCAACCAAGCCGGTGGAAAAGCAGAACAAGCATGGGAAAAAGATTACGACTTGGGACAAGTGCCCCGTGGCAGAAGGCGAGCGGACGTCGAATGCAGCAATAAAAGATTGGTTTCGTCCCGACGACGCCGCAGATAAGGATGGCTGGCAGATCACTCCGGCAGAGCTTGTTGCCAAGACTGCTGAAGAGAAGCAAAGCGGTTACCGTCGTATTGCCTATCAGATTGCAGAGAAGCTTGGCACTAGCATTTGTGCCCGCAGCTATGAAGATGCACTCGTCCTAGCAAACCCCGATCGATTTGAATGGCCTAAGGAGCAGGACGAGGCATCTGAGGCATGGGAGATCGCCAAGGGGCTCGCGAAAGCGGATACGGCTTTGCGGTTCGCCATACGCGAAAAGGAATGGACTGTACCCCGCTATATCAAGGAAGGCCTAGGATGGCTTTCCGCCCCGCCTTCTCCCGCGCAGAGCGTAGAAGCATCAGTGAAGGAGGAGGCGGTATGACGGAGCCTACCGAAAATCCAGCACTAATTGCTGCACAAGAGGCCCAAAGAAAGATCAATGAGGCCCTTGATGCAGGTTTTAGCTTTCGCCTTGAAGCCGGCGCCGGCGCAGGCAAGACGTATTCCCTAGTCGCCGCGCTTAAGCGATTGATTGCAGAGCGAGGCCCAGCCTTGGTTCAAGCAGGTCAAAAGGTAGCTTGCATCACCTACACCGAAGTTGCCCGTAACGAAATTGCACAGGAGATTGAGGATCACCCCGCCATTTTGGTCAATACCATCCACGGGTTTTCCTGGGCGTTTCTGCACCAGTTTCAAAAGGCGCTGCGCGACCTCGTGGGTGAAATGGATGACCGGAAAGAAAAGGTGGAACAAGGCGGAGGAGTCGGATCAAAGCCTGTGGATTACAACTTGGGATACTTCAGCGTCGATACCGATACAATCACTCTGAGCCATGATGACATTCCGGAGATGATGGCCAATCTCATGCAGAAGGAAAAGTTCCGACGTCTCTTGAGCCAACAGTTTCCAGTGATCTTCATCGACGAGTATCAAGATACCCATCCCCTGTTTATGGAGGCAATTACCGAGCACTTTTTAAGGCCCGCCACAGGTCCGCTCGTTGGTCTATTTGGGGACCACTGGCAGACTATTTATCGTAGTGAATACGAGCTCGCTGAATACCCTATAGAAGAAATCCCCAAAGGCTCCAACTTTCGATCGGTGCCTGCTGTTGTCGATGTGCTGAACAAATTACGCCCTGAATTAAAGCAAGCCGTCCATGAACCCGAGGCGAAGGGCGAGGCGCGGTTCTTTCATACCAACGCCTACCAAGGGCTACGGACCAATGACAGACACTCCAAAGAGGATCTTCCACCCGACCTGGCGCGACGCACCCGAGAAGACTTGATGCAGCGACTGCAAGCCGAGGGCTGGGACCTGAGCAAGACGAAGGTACTGATGCTCACCCACAACGTCCTGGCCGCTGAGCAGGGTTATCCCAACATCGCAGAGGTATTCAGCGGTCGCACCGAACAATTCGTAAAGAAGGAAGACCCGGCGATCAAGTTCTTTGTAGAAGTAGTCGAACCCATGTGTGCGGCCTATGGCGCATCTCGCTTCGGCGATATGTTTAGGGTGTTCGGCTCCGGTCCTACGATCACCAAGCATGAAGACAAAACTTGTTGGCGTCGCAACATGGATACTCTCCAGATGCTGCGTGTAGAAGGCACGATTGGACAGGTCATCGATCACCTAAAAGCAACGAAACGCCCATCGCCACCGGATCGTCTGCTCCGGCGCGACGAAGAACTCAGAGCCCTAAATGGCGACCCCATACCTGACGATGCTTCCGCACTTCAGCGATACAGCAAGCTGCGGGAAATATCTTACGGAGAGGTTATCGAGGTGGCCAAATTCATTGAGAAACAGACCTTCTTTGCCACTCAGCATAGCGTCAAGGGTGCCGAGTTTGAGAACGTTTTGGTAGTGCTCGGAGGGGGCTGGAATCACTACAACTGGCCTCAGCTACTAGAGCTTGTTAAGACAAAGGCGCTGAATAGTAAGAATACGAAGGGCTTTTATCGTGCCCGCAACCTCTTCTATGTGTCCATCTCCCGACCCATGACTCGGCTCGCAGTGCTTGCCACGCAAACCATGCCGGATACCGCACTCGAAGCGATAAACAACCTGTTTGGAAGCGACAATGTCGAAGAGCTTGCTATCTCAATGTAAAAAAACATAGACCAGGCTAACCGGGTGATTAACACCGGGGAGTCCCAGCTACATACGTCCACTTTTGGCCGTCACCACCTTGGCGTTTCTCATTGACCTGCTGGATGACGATGACAAACCTGTCTACCGCATCCATTACCAGGACTCTGCGAGCAATCCACCCTTTGGTTTCCCTCCCTTGATTCCGGACGGCAAGCGGGTAGACGTGATGATCATGTGCGCCGCCTCGACAACTCAGGTCTCGCAATATCCCGACGCGCTACTGCGCTATCTCCAGCCGCGCCAGCTACTCATCGGGCATTGGGAAGATTTCTTCGGCAACGACCTGAACAAGAAGCCGCGGATGCTGAGAGCCCAGAAGGAAGACGAGATGCTCAGCCGTATTAGTAATAAATTCCAACCCATCCAGATGGTCATGCCGTACCCGCTGAGCGAAGTAGCATTGCCAGCCCCCGAGCCATGACCGAGGCACTGGATTGCTGCAATTCAAACGGTGGTAGCACAGTCATGTATGCGGCTTTCCAATGTCCGTGCAATTGAGATTACGGAACGGCACGCTGAGTCACTAACCGTGCGAGAGATCGATTTCAGCACCACCTTTGAAGATGAACATATAAAATGGCTGGGCCGTCCGATGCAATGGACTTTAAATGCCAAAGAGACTATCAATTTCACCGTTGAGAACAACATTTGGGTAGCGCGCTCTGCGGACGGCACTATCATAAATCCATCGTAGAAAACAAAACCAGCGTAGGCAGTCTTCGGTACGTCGTTGAGCGGGGTACGTCACTATGAACACCCGCTGAACGATTTAGCCAATCTGTTGCACCGACCGGTTGACTCCACAGCCAATAGCGGTCGTTTGTAATGGTCGTCTACAGCTCCGCTTACGAGAGCCCGGCCAAGACCTACGTCGAAAACCTTTCCCTGGTTCCAGTGCACCGCACCTTACGACCACCCTCATACTTTCTTAGAACACCAGATCAGCAAACAGGCCGGGGCTTCCCCGGTTTGCGCTTTGGCCCTATATTGATGTGATTTTATGCACAAAAAATAAACTCAAGGCATCTTTAATGATTTTAAATACTCCAACATCCGAAGATTTTTATAAAACAGGTAAAGAACTACTATCGTTTGCGTGGGATATTGTTGCAAAACTTCTTGTCAACCTGAATGAGGCGGAACAATATGGCATTGACCCGTCGGAGGTTTCCGAAGAATACTGGAACCTTTCTCAAAGGCATCTAACAACGGCACTTACGATTACTCAACAAGGCGTTGAACTTGTAATAAAGGGACGGATATGCGCCATTTCCCCGTACATATTAATTTCTGACTCACCATCAAAATGGCCATCACCATATAGTGGGCCACTAGATTTCAGTACTTTTCGCACAATTGATGCGCAAGACTTAATTAAAGTTCACGATACTTTTTCAGGCGCGCCATTTGAAGGAGGATTTGTGGACGCTTTTAACAACTTGAGGGAAAAACGCAACACGATAATGCACTCTGTAAGTAAGTCATTAGAGGTTACATTCAACGATATACTAAGCACACTACTCTTTATGCATAAAACCCTCTTCCCCAATGATTCCTGGGCAAGGCTACGATTTGATGCATTAACAAATTCGCCCTCTACAGAACTGGGTAGCAGCGAATTCATTACAAACGAAGCCTGCATGGAACTGTTTTACATAATTGAGGCACTGCAGCCTGCACAAGTCAAAGAATATTTCAAAATCGACAAGAAAAAAAGAGCATATTATTGCCCCCACTGCCACGACGAAGCAAGCCGTGACTATGGGGATTTTGAACCAAAACTTGCCCGACTTAGTACACCTCAGGCTGCCTGCAATATTCTTTATTGCCCGGTATGTGATGATGAGTACGAAGTAGAAAGAACTGAGTGCACAAAAGAGTATGACGCAGATTGCCCAGGCAACGTCATAAGCAGTTATGGAACGTGTATGACGTGTGGGCATTAGCCAATGGCTGCGGACATTTGTCGAGACCTGGCCCAGCCAGAGGCAACGCCTGCGCCGAAGACAGGCCGATATCCGCCTGTCGCCATCGTCAGCTTTGGGTCGTTCTCTGCCGGTCATGCCCACGAATCGTGCTGGTCAAATCCGATGCAAATGGGTGGGCAAGTCCGTGCAATTTCCCAGTTTGGGGACTGGCCGAATGTCCGCGATGGATTGTGCGATTAGAAAGGCTTCATTGGTTCGTCGATGGACTGGATGCAAAAACAGTCGTCGCAGAGCCGAAACGTCCCTGGTCCAGCCGCTGGGATACTCACGAAGGCATAATCGCGGACTGGTTCATCCGCACAGACACTGCACACATCAGAACTTCCCGTTGCCTTAATGGCCGCCTCCGTCATTGCAGCCTGCTTGGGATTCCATTCGCGCAGCGAAGCAAACCATTCAGGCGTGTGCGGACGGAGCATCTTGGGAGGCGCTGGCTCAAGCAGTCCCCTGCGCTCAAGCCAGGTAGTTGCCGCCCTAATGCGCCGAGAATGAAACTGCGTCAGGAGGTCGTACAGCTCTATCTTCAGGGCGAAATATTGGCGAGGGTGCAACGCGTTCACGGTCACGTAGCCCGCGTGGTTCAGGACAAAACGGTTTTGGCACAACTTCTCGTTTGCCAGCAGCTCTTCGCAGTACCTCTGCTTGCGTTCCGCCGAGCCATCGTGCCCCTCCATCATGGCGACGTGGTACTGCCAGGAATTCCTTTCGAATTCATCTCGCCACAGTTCCAGATACCTCGAAGATCGCAGGGCTTGCACAAGGTGAGCATCTCCCTCCTGATGCTCCACCAGGTAGGCATCGATGTCGTTGAGTGACTCAATCTCAGAGAACAGTTTGCGGGCCTCCCGAAGCAACACGTTGGTTGAGTCGCGCATGGCCTGAACGTTGTCAATATCCTCACGCCAGTCAGCCTCTTCTTCTGCACTGAGATTCCTAAGCACATTAGGCACCTCAACAAGCGCCGCGCTCTTCAGGAACTCCCCGGGATGGCAAAAGTCGGCATCCGAAACTAGGTTCACGCCCACATCACGATAGGCCTGCGCGACCAAACGCGAGCAGAACTGCCTCCGGCCGGCCACGAAACCAGCCAACACACTTTTCGCGGCGCCGGTCATGGAGTATCGAGTACCAACCGCAGCTCTGGCGAAGGAGATGACGGAGTGCAATTGGTCAGTCGTCAGCGGCTCCACCGGTCGAAGTACATAACCAGCGCAGCCTGGCTCAAGAATGAGCCGATCAAGGTTGCGTGCGTGGACACCGTCACCAGTGGAATCAATCACACTCGACTTACCCACACAAATCATGGCGTGAGAGATGTCCGCACCGATGACCTTACGGATCGTTTGGCTCATCGGTTCGGGCGTGGTCGTCAGGACAACATCGCCGAGCTGGATGAGGCCGGCGACGAACACCCTAGGCCGCAGTTTCGATTCATTCATCTCACACCTCATATTAGGTATCGCTCCGGAGCAGGTGCTGAGCGATGCGTATTCGCTGTAGCTACGCCAAGCCACACGATCATGATCATCACGCGAAAATCTTCACCCTTGGCAGTCAGCACTTACTGGTAACGCAGCGGACGCTGTTTACAAGGTAACTCGAAAGTCCTCACTTCGGACCATATAAGGGGTTAGTCGCGTTTGCCCATCAGTGCCAAGAACTCCGAGGAACTGAGCAAAATAGGGTGCCAACGTGCGTTCACGAATAGGCCTGCCACTGCAGTGTGGATAGCTATTGCAGCGCTACTGAAGTAGCGACAGTATGTGAAGCCAAATGCCAGCAGCCAAAGGATTGATTTGATGCCCACCGATAATAGGATCATGCCCGCCATTTTGGATCGTGAAATTTCTGGTGCGGATCAAGATGCATTTGGCCATAGGCATTTCGCTCAGGGCCTGCAAAGCCTTATCGAGTCAGAGCAATTAGCCCCTCCGTTTAGCATTGGTCTCCTTGGTGGATGGGGTACCGGCAAAAGCAGTATTAAGGAACTGTACACAAATCATCTGAAAAACGATGCTTCCAAACAAGGGGGGAAGCTTAGAAAGGATCGGTTCCATGGCATCACTTTCAACGCTTGGCGATTCGGTGGGCACGACCAGGACATCAAGCGTGCCCTGTTGCGTCATGTGTTCCTGGAGTTAGGCGGAAAAGAAGATCACCTACACGATAAGCTTTTTCGGCAGATCAGTGAGACAACCCAGAAACCGAAGGGATGGT
Organism: Pseudomonas sp. BF-B-15; assembly: GCF_019946675.1. Lineage (NCBI taxonomy): Bacteria > Pseudomonadati > Pseudomonadota > Gammaproteobacteria > Pseudomonadales > Pseudomonadaceae > Pseudomonas > Pseudomonas sp. BF-B-15. The sequence goes on along the minus strand of NZ_JAGYFZ010000019.1, from coordinate 41,256 downwards.
TAACAGTTACTCTGGAGACGCTCAAGGCATGGGCGTTGCCGGTACCTGCTTTGATCGCAGCGATGTCCCTCTTATTTGGGGTTTGTTACCTAACCCTATTCGTTTTTAATGTTCAAAGTGAGTTTCTGAAAAGCATCGTCTTTTTGTGTGTAACGGCGGCTTACACCTACCTTCTAAAGCACATCAAACCACCTGCCGTTGCATCGTCGACGCCGATCACGCGAGTGGAGCTTCCTAACACTACGTCCGAACAATACGAAGACCTCCTTCTCGATCAAATCCGAAACTACAAGTCTGGTGAATGTAGATCTTTGGAGGGGCGTTCTGGAAAAGCCTGTGAAAGGTTGGTTGTTTTTGTTGACGATTTGGATCGCCTTTCAGCCGAGGAAATGGTCCTTGGTTTGGACGCTGTACGCACCTTCATGGAGATTCCTGCAAATCGGCTTCCGAAGGGCATTGGCTTAGTGTTTGTTATTTCCTGTGACGAAGCCAAAGTAGCTGATGCTCTTGCTCGGGGGCGAAGAAATAGTGACCTTCCTGGCTCGGTAGTGACTCACAACGACGCACGTAGATATCTGGATAGGATCTTCCAATTCCGCTTGGAGATTCCACCGCCCCCCCGTCATGACATGCGCGAATTCGCGCGTTTTCACTTGGCTAAGTTGACTAGCGTGACGGCAGATCTTGAGGCCCGTGGTTTCCAGCTTGCACCGATTATTGATCGTATGATTCATGTCAGCGTCCAGGATCCGAGAAACGCCCTTCAGATCGTGAATGCTTTCGCTCAAGCTTGGTGGATTGCTCGAAAGAGGGAAGCCGAAGGTCTAGGCACTAACAAGCCTGGAGGACTCCACGAAGGGGCTGTCACGTCGCATCCCATTTCACTTGGTGCACTTTGTGCGATGAAAGTAAGTTTTCCTGATTTTTATCGCGACCTTCAGGAAGATCCAGCATTTCTGCAGCGTTTTACTGATGTTGTCATCCGCGGGCTAAAGCTGGACGACCAGCCTCTGCAAACACAGGATCGCTTAAAGGAGCGCTATTACAAGCTCACTGATGGAGAGTTCACTCTTAAGGCAGAGCACCGGCCACTTCGGCAATTTATCGCAAGCCTCGTTGGTTTAAGGTGGCCACCCTCACTACAAAGCCTGCTTATACTTTCCGAGGACCACATCACTCGACGTTTGGGGCCGAAGATCGCCCCAATCTACGGTGACTTTATTTCCGGTAACACGCAGGGGGTTTTGGAAGGACTCGCCAGGCACAGCGATAACGCTCCTCTCCACGAAGACGAAGCCCGAGCGCTTTATCAGATGCTTGAAGACCTGCGACAGGAATTGCCTGAGCTCAGAGCTCGCGCTTCACGGGTAGTAGCAGACCTAGTGGAGCGCCTACCCGAGCCACCGGCCTACCAGCTCATCAGTATGCTTTGTCGTGAAATGGCGGACTCTCTGGATCTGCGCTCACAACTTGGGCTAGAAAAGATCGGCAAGATTCTGCGATCTGCCGTTTCCGACGACCAACGAGTTATTGCCTCTCGCCTTGTAGGCGATGTACTCGGCGGTAACGACGCCGTGAAGCTTCTGCGCGAGACGATGGAGCCCCCTAGTCTTGATGAAGCAATCGCTATGGTTCACATGGCAGTCCCTATGATTCTGACAGTGCGTGTAAGCATTGGACTAGAGCGTCGGGCTGACGAACAACTGCTTGGCTGGTTGCTCGATCGGAATATTTCGATCGGCACCAAACACGCCCAGCTGTCCTTCAACGAGCTGGAACAATGGCTGGAAAGCTATGGTGAGAAGTTAGTTGCAGACTTAGGCCTCGACTACATAAATGCGCTCGCGGACGAGCTTGAGAGAAGTCAGAATCCTCAATTTGATATGGCCTCTAGTATCTCTCGGGCCCGAGGTATTTTTGACCAGATGATGGCGCAAGGCGCCGAGTCACGAACGCTGCTATGGGCCCCGCTGGCACGATATGTATCTCTCTCTGAGGAGGTTGCCGTGCGTATGGCTTGGGAGGTCGCTCTAAGCAACCACCGATACGCTGATGATGAAGATGTTTGTCAGTTCGTGAGCGATTTCGTCGCGCGACTGTTGAGAGACTTCAACGATGAAAAGTCAACAATCAAACACGAAGTGGCAGCATCAATTTTGCTAGCGTTTGTCCGCGAACGGGTAGATGCCCTTGACGATGAGGCGGCAAAAGCAACCGCTGATTTGGCTGATCAATGGGGTAAAAGCGACGTGCTTCCTGAGCAGGCATGTGCGTTGCTTTCGGAACTACGAAAAAGTAATGAAGCGGACTTCATACGAGTGCTTGGCGGGTGGGTCCCTCAACTCTTCGTTAGCCTTCCCATCGAATGCGTGAAACTGATCGCGACTCAGTTTGAAACTTTGCCTGCACCGACTCAAACCGCGATAGGTAGTTCTCTTTCAACCTTTCTCACCAGTGTTGCTGTGACTGATCCTGCACTGGAAAGGTACAAAATATTCTCTCTTGCTACCCCTCAAGCGGCGTGGAAAGTCGGTCCGTTGCATGGCTATGTAAACAGCCTCCTTCCGCACTTGGTATCTCAGATCAGCGCCGAGACATACATTAGATCGATCTTAGAGCCGAGCACGCCCCTCATACAACATGCATCGCCGAGCATCCTAGGACCCAACCTGCAGCAACTTTTTGTTCAGGGTAAAAGCTATCCGAGTCTTTTTTCATGGCTGCACCACTGTCTTGCGGAGTGTTGGCCTTCGAAGTCAGACAGCCTCCCAGGCTACGACCCACAGGCCATTTTTGATGAAGCTGGCACGTTTGCAGTGACTTACTCCGCCGAGACAAAGCGGGGGGTTTTGCGTTCCATGCGCCATATGGTTGAGAGCGGCCTTGTTGGAAGTGAGGGGCGCGTAAAACTCATTGCCGCTGCGTGTTCGGCCTGGTCAGCCAATCCGAACTCCGCATTGGACACCTTCGAGAGGGGCTATTGCGAGCTTACCCCTGATCAAGCTGCCAACCTTGCTTCAAACATCTCATGGGATAAACCCGAGCACCTTGATGCACTACAAAAGGCTTGGACAGCCATTGCAGCCAATAAGAAACGCCCCGCACCTAGTGAGGTAATGGTGCGAATTCTTCAGCGAGGTCTACTTGGGAATACAGAACAGCCTGACTTGGCGGCCCGTATTTGGATTCAATCCCAGCAGGACAAAGGGCACGAGCTTATGGCAAATCTGCTAGCAAGCAACGCGCTGGAGGATACCCATAGACGGAGGTTATGGGCTTGCTCGATTGAGCAGGTCAAAGAGCTCGGCGCTCCGTTCTTCCTAGAGTTGATACCCAAAGTAAGCGCACTCGCCAACGCAGATGAGACGATCAAGGCAGTGTTTGACGACTTCAGCATCGTCATGACCGTACTGAACTCTAAAGATCTACAGGCTGAAATGGCGATGCGCTTGATGAAGCAGTTCTCAGGTGCCTCTACCAATTCAACAAAAGGGCGTATCGCCGAAATAAGTAACCAGCTTGTCAGCCAAGCAGCTTTAAAGAACTTCCAGCCAGAGTCACTTCACAAGGATGAGTACGAGATTTTGGCGGTGCATTTTGGCGCTCGCTCCATGAAAAAATTTGAAAAGCTGCTGGTCAGTGAGTGACGTGCATGGTCACCAATGAGTGCAATGTCTTGGCAGGGAGCTAATCGATCGCAATGACGAAAATACGCGATAAATACGACAGTGTTCGAGCGTCAAGAGACGGTCATGAGTTCCATGAGGCTTGGGTAGCACGAAAATGTTTGGGTTTGCTGCTGCCGAAAGACGATTTCATCGGCTTGGCGATCGAGGGTTTTTCTCCGGCTGACCAAAAAACTGCGGAAGACGCCGGAAACGAAATCGCAGACGCCGTTCTGTACTATGGGGATCGCTCCTCGTTTGAACACGCGAATCAGGTCGTGGTGGTTCAGGTCAAGTATTCGAAAGCTTCGGAGGACAAGCCATTTCGGGCGGCCGACGCAAAAAAAACGATTGAGAAATTTGCCAAGACATATCGGTCTCACAAGAGAAAACATGGCACCGAGCAGGCACGGGCAAAACTCCGTTTTGAATTGGTCACTAACCGTCCCATTTTGGCCGAACTGCACGATGCAGTAGCAGGAATAATTGCAGGAGCTGTATTGCGCGGCACGGTGAAAGACCAGGCAGACCAAATCCAGGCTGCTTGTAAGCTCCAAGGCAAGGATCTCGCTGAATTTGTTAGCCGCCTACATTTCACCGGTGTTAGAGGCGACTTGCGAGAAAGCAAGAATAGATTGGCGATAGCACTCGCGGACTGGTCTGCTGCCCGCGACCCTCTTGCGAGAGTTCGGCTCAATTCTATTCGAGAGCTTGCTCGGGATAAGGCCAACCTGGCAAACCAGAATCGGAATGTCATATCGCGCGCTGACGTCCTTACAGCCCTTGAGCTGCAAGATGAAAACGATCTATTGCCATGTCCAGCTTGCTTTCCAAACGTCGGCCCAGTCCTCGAACGAAGCCAACTGTCCGAGGTTGTAGCGAAAATTCCACTACTCGATAGTCCTCTGGTTATCCATGCGGACGGGGGAGTTGGCAAGACCGTCTTCATGAATTCGATCGCGAGCCGGCTTGCGAATGAGCATGAAATAGTACTCTTCGATTGTTTCGGCATGGGACAGTATCGTGCTCCCGGGGATGCAAGGCATCTGCCGAGAAAAGGCTTAGTTCATATCGTCAATGAGCTCGCGTGTCGCGGCCTGTGTGATCCGCTTTTGCCGGGTACGGACGATAGCGATGACCTGATTCGTGCCTTTCGGCTGAAAATAGGCCAAGCAGCAGAGACTGTCCGTCGAGTTATGAGTGATCGACAGCTGATCATCTTGCTCGACGCGATCGATAACGCCGGCGAACAGGCGAAAGACCGAGGCGAACCGTCTTTTCCAGAACTGCTGCTAGCGAGCATAAGTCACGGCGGTGCGCTCACGGGAGTACAACTAGTCGTTAGTTCGCGCAGTCATCGACGCGTGGCTGCGACCGGGGGCGCTGCATGCGAAGAGTTCGAGTTAAAACCGTTCACTATTCAAGAGACTGGCGAGTTTCTGCGCCAGCGTCTCGATGGGCACACTGAAGCCAGGATTCACGTTGCACAGTCCCGATCGCGAGGTAACGCTCGAGTTCTCGAACACTTGGTGTCGGATGGCGCCACTCTTCTCGCCCCATCCGAAATTGATAAAGTCATTCAACTTGATGACTTACTCCACAAGCGTATCGAAGACGCGCTAAAAGTGGCGCGAAAGCAGGGGTATCGAGACGCAGCCATCAACGCCTTCTTGGCCGGATTGGCAGCTTTGCCGCCTCCAGTCCCCTTGCGAGAATTTGCGGAAGCAAGCGGGCTGGACGAGGGGGCGGTCGCTAGCTTCGCCGCGGATTTGTCCCCGCTGCTTGAGCAGACGAAGCATGGACTTATGTTTCGTGATGAGCCGACAGAGACCCTAATTCGAGAACAATACTGTGCTGACAAGGAGACGCTAGGGGGCCTTGCTAGAAACCTTCTTGGCATGCAGGCAACTTCGATTTATGCCGCGATCACATTACCTGATCTGTTACAGCAATTAGAGGATGGCGAGAAACTGTTCGACCTTGCCTTTGACGAGAGGATCCCGGCAGCTATAAAGAGCGCCGTGAGTCGACAGTCCATCAGGCATGCGCGTTTGCGAGCTGCATCTGCATATGCGGCTGACAGGAATGAAGTAGATCGACTTGTACCTCTTCTTGTTGAGCTTTCGACACTTGCAGCGATGGATCAGCGTGGTACCAGCTACATTCTCGATAATCCTGATCTGACAGTCCTTTCCAGTGATGCAGACTCCGTACGGCGTCTTTTTGAGTTACGCACAAATTGGCCTGGTACACGCCATGCGAGGTTGGCAATTGCTTACGGCCTTGATGGTGATTTGGCAGATGCTTATCACCACTCTCAAAGGGTTATCGAGTGGAGGACCCACTGGCTTGATCAGCACCAGCAGCCTCAAAGAGAAAAGGCAGATCCGACCGCGTTGGACATGGCAGCTATTCCTTTCTGCCAGCTGGTCAAAGGGGAGACTGAGGTCGCCGCACGGGATATGTCGGGATGGATAGATTGGTTCGCATTCGATGTTGCTGAGTCATTGCTTTCCCTCTTACGTCTTGGTGCTCATGTCGGGACTGTCCAACAGGACTCAATTCGCGCTTTCCTTACATCAACGTTGTTGGGGCCTGGGGTGCTTGCAGCCTCTATCCCCTTTGTTGAAGAGGACGAATCCCTTCAGCAATTGCTGATTAGCAGACTCGCTCAAGCTTGTGGGACCGTGGAGAAGGTCCGGCTAGGTGAGAAACCGTACGGTTCAAATGAGCGACGGATAATCCGTGGATTGCTGAGATGCGCATCGATCGCCCTCGTGCAGGGCATGAAAGCTGAGGCCCGCACTATCCTATCCGCGTTGCAAATACCTGCACCTTCTTTACACGTTTATACGAGCAACTACTGGTCCGGAGAGATTCATTCATTTCTGGCAATGCAAGCGCTTCTCTGTGCGGCGTCTGATGAAGACGTCATAGAGCAGCACCTGCTACCCCAAGAACTGGCTGAGCTCGTCGTGAATCTTCCGGCCCAGCTCCAGGGGACGGATTTCAAAAAAGCAATGAAGTCAGAGCTCGAAAAGCAGTCTGTGGGGGGACAAACCAAAAACAGTGAAAAGAAGCAGATTACTGCCGACACAAAAAGCTCTGCCATGCGCTTCCTTTCAGACCAATTGGAGCACTGGTTACAAATTTCCATCGCATTTGCGGCGTGCTTCGATCAACGGAAGAAAACTGTAAGTAGATTGAGCCCGTTGCTTGATCTTTGGCCCGATCTTCTCAATCGTAAAGACTACCGATCAGGTGGGGTCGATGCACAGCGACAACGTTTTGAAGTATCGGAACGGCTTCTGACGCTGGCATTCGAAGCAGATCCGTCTCTGGATCAGGCAGAGGCCGTCAAATACCTAGAAGCAGTTGAGGCTCGTGGAATTACAAATGTCTCGCACGCCATCGAGATTGTCAGCGTGCTAGCGGTCCGACCTGCGCTTCAGATCTCAGCAGGCACAACTGCCATAAAAGTGAAAATGGCAATTGAGAAAGCCGATGACGTCAGTCAACGAGCGTCATTTTTTGCAGATCTGGCAAGAGCGATATCACCGGCCAGCCGGCACGAGTCGACGGACTACTTCCATCGCGGGCTAGAGCAAATGGATGCCGTCGGTTCTGGCGATTATAAGTTTGTGAACGAGTTGATGCAGTTTGCGAGTTCTCTGCAAGGAGAAGAGCTTTCCGACGAAGACAGTCATACGCTTTCCAACATCTGCGAGCTGAATCTTGGTGAGGAAAACAAGTTCAATTGGGGAATGTATGGCATGGCGATGGCCAAAGTTTCAGGGCTTAAGGGGCTTGCCAAGCTAGCGCGTTGGGAGGATCGCGGTAGGATCTCATTGGATTACACACTACTCCCCTATGCCAGAGCGTTGATCCACTGCGGGAAAATAGATCCCGCGATTGCGACAGCAATTCTCCGCATTTCCAGTCCAGCGGAGCTATGGGTCTGTGGTACAGAGCAGTTGGTCGAGTCGCTGGAAAGCCAGCAGGTACCTCATGCGGATGACTTGACGGAGGAGCTGATCACTCAATACAAACAAAACAATCCTAACGGATTTGGGCCAGCAGTACCGCGGGCATTGGCGCGTTTGGCGAAGGCCACCTTGGGCGATTCAAATAAGTATGACGACTTGTTCGCTGTGGCTGATCAAATTGAAGTATCTACACGCGAATTCAAGGATCTGAATAATTGGCGAACTTCACCGCCTGTTTCAGATATTCAGAGACGACAACAGGCACAGGACGCCGCCGAGTCGCTACTCACGTCACTTGTCATCAAATCTACCCCCGTAAATGAGCTTTCCCTCGCAAATGCAATGGAAGAGCTAAAAAGTCTGAATGGGTCGGGGTGGGGGCATCAGCGCGATTTTTTTGATCGATTACAGGTAAAGGTTCCATATGGCGAGTGGCCTCAATATATCACTTTGATCGCTCGCCAAGACCAATTGGTACTCCATGAGAAGCTTCGCATACTTAGTGCGTGCAAGGAGGCTTGGTCTAAGGCGTCGAATGCTGTTGCTATCACCCTAACCGGCTGCGCCAAGATCATCATTCGCCAGCACGTTTCGGACTTCGTTTCATTTGATTATTTATCCATCTCAGATATAGCCGAACTCTCAAAGCTTTCAGGATTAGATCGTCATTCAATTATCTTGGCTTTGATCAGGGAGTTCTGTCGGCCGAGTGCTGAAGTCTCTGCATCCGTTTGGTTAGCCCTTGCAACAGCCGTAAATACTATGGCTGCGAGTGGTGTAGGCCAGGCTGCGCTGCAGAGGCTATTAAATACTGGGGCAGCTAAACTTGCGTCTTCTGTAGTGGATGGACCTTGGCGATCTGCTCTTTACCCGCGAGGCAATCAAACGGAAGTCGCGGCAGGACTTATTTGGTTTGCGCTGGGTTCTGCTCAGGCTGAGAGGCGATGGATGGCGGCTCATAGCCTCAGAGTAGCCGTACGACTTAACCGACCGGAAATTTTGGACAAGGCCGTATTGAAATTTACTACGACCTGCGCAGATTCGTTTCAAGCACAGGAGTTACCATTCTTTCATCTACACGCAAAGCTTTGGCTACTGATAGCCTTGGCCAGAATTGCTCTCGATGAACCAAAAGCTGTCGCTAAACATCACGATTTTCTTGAGCGAATAGCTCTGAGCAGCGTAGACCCTCACGTGCTTTTCAAACACTTCGCAGCGGAAGCCCTACTCATCTGTGCCCGCGTCGGCCATCTAAATATTAGTCAAACAACGTTAAGCGCGCTTCAGCATGTCAACCAATCGCAATATTTACTACATGAGACAAAAAAGTATTTTAGTGGTTCTTTTTACAAATCCCGCCCAGAAGGCACGCTCAAACCACAAAAGGAGCTACATCTTGAATACGACTTTGGTAAGTGCGATGTCTCTAATTTAGGAGACGTATTCGGCAAAGAGTACTGGTTTACGGCAGATGCGATGAATGAATGGGTGAGAAAGCACGATGCTGAAATCACACACATGTCGGATCAAGGTGGTCGATCTGTATACCGTCGTGGTGGACATATGAACTTCTCTGCTGATCAGCATACCTATGGAGGGCAGTTATGTTGGCATGCCCTACATGGGGTAGCCGGTGAGTTTCTTGCCAAATATGCGGTATCTCGGCGGCCATATGATCAGGGTAACCCTTGGCATGAATGGCTGAGTCGGAGAGTTTTGACTCGTAAGGATGGACTCTGGTTGGCGGATGGAACGGATTGGCGGCCTACGGAAACACGAATTAATTTACGTGATGTAAGTAGAGATAGAGTGGGCATAACGGGAGAGCCTAGCAAGCTTCAATCCCTGCTGGGCATCGATATCGATGTGGGCGACTGGATGGTGGTTGATGGTGACTGGAAGTCAGTCGACGGAATTGACGTTCACATCAACTCTGCATTGGTCTCTGCCGAGGAGAGCTCAACAGTCTCATCCGATTTAGCTTCTCAGGACCCTTTTCAAGCCTATATCCCGCGTCTGGACGAATACGACGATAAGAATCCTGTAACCGAGCTAGCGCACCCTCCATTTGTACCTTGGGTCGTCAATACGAGCTCAGAAGCTGGCATTGATGAGACCGATCCATTCGGAGTAGTCGACGCTGCTGAGCGGAGAAAGCTGTCCAGTGGCGTGAATGCATTTGCACGAATCACTCCTCAAGACCCGTATGGGCGCAGTTGGGCCGACCCGTCTGGGTATGTTCTCATGCGTTGCGAGGCTTGGTGCCAAGAGGCCCAACGCAATGAAGGAGATCGCTCGAGCGGAACTCGCATGCTATGCCGGTCCGACTTAATTCGAAACTACCTTGCCGCGAATAACGCGCATCTAGTCCTCTTGATAGTCCTGCGCCAGTATGAGCCAGGATTCGGCGATCGCTCTTCGCAGTTCAAGCACACCACGGCCGTTGTGCGGGTAACAGAGTCCTTAGACTTTACATATCATCGCGGTCGAACGAATGAATTACACGAGAATGATTAATGTGAAATCAACATATAGACTCTGGGCACCATTTTATCGATGCGCGCTTAATAGCCCTCATATAAGCTGCCTCTGAACCTTACCTTTAATGTGGCGTTAGCAACCACCGAAACGGAGATTTTCATGTCCAAACTCGCAGAATTTCGTCAGCTTGAAAAACACCTGGCTGAGCAGTTGCAAGGTAAGCGTCCGCCCAACACACCTTGCGTGATTAAACGGGCACTGCCGTTTACAGCAATATGGGACCCGAGGACTCGGAGCAGCTTTTAGCTCGGGTTGTCAGCGAGCTTCAGAGCCTGAAGTAGCATCTCATCACACCCTGTACCATATGCTTTGCCACCGGGTTTATTACTGCTCAGTCTGCTGCGACTTACTGTACTGAACGCCCTCCCCCTGCACGACTGCGTCTCCCCCTTGTGGACATGAACGCAAGAAGACCATTCACACAGCACAGCCCCCCAAGGAAAGTCCTGCAACATGGCTCGCATCTTCGTAAAAACCTCTAATTGCGACCAAGACAATTAATACCTCATAGAGGGGATAGCAACTGCTTCGGTCAGCTTGGAGCTTCACTTCGATGAGATCGTGAGCACTCAATCTCGCTTGGAACGCAAGCAAGAGCTCACTCAAATCATTCAGAGTGAACTATCGCGGTTCAAATGGCTGATTTCCGGCGGCGTTCAGATCGAGTTCGCGTGGTACCTCAGTAGCATTAAACGCCAAGAGACGGACAAGGCGGGGGATATTGACAACATCACCAAGCCAATTCTTGACGCACTCACTGGGCCTGACGGGATACTGATCGATGATTCTCAAATCGGGTCGGTGCAGACTTTCTGGATGTCTCGCAACGAACAGCTGTCCTACAACGTCCTGAGGCTGAATATTCAGTTCTCTAGCGAGGACAACATACTATCCAGGTGCTTGGCCGGTCTAAATAGTCAACATCAAAAAAGAGGCAGCATGCCTCACTCCACCTCTTGTAGATATAATACGCCCCCTAAATAGTATCGACCAAAAATTAAAGTTACCGCGGTGCGTTTAAAGGTGCGTTTAAATTAGCCGCATGCGAATCGGCTCTATGATGGCAAATAGGACATTCACTACCAGATGCCTGACCCCGAATAACAAATTTCGAAATATCTAGAGACTCTCTTACCAGAACACTTATGATGTGCAGATACTCCAGCCGCAGCGACTCATAACTCAAAGTGACCCGAGCCAAATCATTTTCAATCTTCAAAATCCGCTCCTTCAAATTTGAAACATGCGCATTTTTATCCATGCTGCGCTTTGACACATACAGAACAGAAAGAACCTCATCAAGTTTCACCTGATGTTTCCTTACAGTCTCTCTAGACACTCCTGAAAATGCCGCCAATTCCTTCTGACTATATATATACTCATTCCCACGCCCAGCATACTCAGAGTGCAACGCTCTTAACGATTGAGCAAGATAGTCAATCAGGACATCTCCTCTACGCTGCATCTTTACCCCCTAACGTGTTTTTTTATTGCGCGACTTTAACAATCGAGCAGTGCTTTTTGCCACTCGACTGTAATGACTTTCTTGGTGCCCCCCTTCGCCACCGCTCGCGAGAATATGCCCTCGAATAGTATTTGCGTCGTCGTGAATTTGCTTTAACTCAATAAATTGTCGATCGTCATCAACGTCGATCACCAAACTTTCACAGCAGTCACCCTGATCATTTATTGACAAGCAGGAAAGACTGTGCCTGCAGGTTTTCAGTGCCAAGTCCAAAGTACATCCTCCATGCGGCATAGGGTTAACTATCCGCACAGCCGCCTTTAGATACTCTTCTGCTGTCTGACGATCCGTTCCTATCAAAATATTGTAAGTTTCTTGAACTTTGCCTATAGCTTTATCTTGGCGAATGCTCATCATCAACTCCTGGACAACCTTATTTCTGTCAATAGCCAGAGTTTGATCGTAGACCCGCGCCTGCGATATATCCTTTCTGGCCATAAGTGCGTTTACTTGCACGTCGGTCAACCCGCCCTGCTTGTAAATGGTGTGTAACCAATGTCGAATATCATGCCACTTGAACTTAGCCACATCACCAGTCCTAGGATCAATTATATTATACTTGGCAAAGACTGAGTTCAAACCCTTGCCTGCCTCGGCCAGCCAATGTGAGAAACTACCTTTGGATATCATCGCATAATGATCCAAGTCCACTTTAAAGGAACTACTTAAGAAAAAACGCGGAAGAACCATCAGTGCATCTTCAACTTCCAATACGGTATTTCCAGAATCTCGGATAACCGGCTGCATTACTTTCTGGAATTCCCTCTCCAACTCAATATCATATACGAATGATTCGGGGATCTTCGCTAATTGTCGCAGCATAGCCTCATCAAGAACTTTAGCTACAACATCAATCGCTTCTCTATTTTGTGCAAATTTTGCCCGATAGTACTGCTCCATTCGGGACAATGACAATGAATGAGGATGCCTTAACAATATTGTTTTCCAATTTGGCGTGTCAGGCGTCACAGGAAAAAGGCGCCAGTTCGAATCCCACGAATAGTAGCTCCCTTCACCTAGCGCTTCCTGTCTCTGAATCTGTTTTTTGAAATGCCGCACTGTTATGCCTAAAAAATTTGCCCCCTCTTTTATCCCGAAGCGTTGTTGTATTCCGATACAATCTACAAATTGGCCATTGGTTTTTACCCAAACTGCCTGCGGCGTATATATGCTGTGCTCACTGGTCCACTCATAGCAAAACTTACGGGCATAATATTCGGTAGCCTCGCGAGATCTCCAAACTCTATACCAATCAATACTTGGATTTTCTCGCTCTGCCCGCGCTATGCGTCGCCCCTCCGATGTGAGGCTTTTCAGATAATCAACTGCGGCCTCTACTGCGGGAAACAAATCTTGAGGAAATACCCTTAATGTATGATTCCCCCCCTTCTCTGGGTATAGCCTGATGACCCAGACCCCTTCGACGTTGATGAGACAATCGACCGGTAAGGTTGCCAATTCGTTAATGCGTCCCCCAACAGCCGCATTAAGAACAATTGCATTAATAAAAAATCGATCTCTGGTAAAAAGCGTTTCGTTCGAGGCCAGGTGAAAAAAATCCCTCATGACTTCAATGGGTATTAGCTTAGCCTGTCGTCCTTCTTCGGTCCCGTCACGACCATGCTCTGCCGCATCTCCTGCAAGAGGCTTATAGTTAATTCTAAGACCTAAATTTATTCTCAACCAATTGCCAAAATGAGAAAATCTGTTTTTAACAATAATACTGCTTGTTCCCGCCGCGTTTTCAAAGTCAAGATTATTTAGCTGCTTAACGCCTTTATTGCCCACCAACTGATCTAGCTTTTTTATCACAGAGAGATATCCAGCAGCACTCATATCACCAATATTAGATGCCCACCTTTTGTTTGTGATAAATACTTTGGCCACTGCCCTGAGCCCAACGTTATTTATGGATAAATAGTTAATATGTGAAACTCGTGCATTTCCCGGTCGTGTTTTCCACCGCACGACATTCCACTTATCAGAAAAAAAGTCAATATCATCATCCAATACGGTCATCCAACGAATACACTTCTCGTGCAACTCCGAAGGTAGGCCGATCTCATCTAACCTCGTCGAAAAGTCCAAATTATTTACCTTCCTCTATCGTTGTGATAACATCCATAATTGATTGATATACACGTTCTAACTCTTTAAGCACCTTGCTACGCTCATTGCCATGAACTGCAACGTTCCATTTCTCTAACATTGATTCGACATAGTGCAATGAGCGGTGATGATCCGCATCGCTCCAAGCAATAAAAAATGGGCATCCGTTATAACAATTAAAAAATGGGTGTTTGCCGCAGGTACCATTACTCCCGCAGCTCCCCACTACTGCAGGTTTCTCAATTACTGGGATTAGTATGGGCTTGCCAGGGAGATTGGACGCCACCTTTCCAGCGAAAAATGCAGAGGTGAGTTCCGAAAAGACTCCGCCGAGCTTCCTCCCTACACGATCCAAAAGCGGGCAAAAATCTGATGCTAAGCAATCAATATATGCATCGACAGCAAAGAGACTCTTGTGCTCCAATACATACCTTATTTCCTCACTAGTACATCCCTGCATGGCCATCTGAGTAGCTCCGCTATGACGAATACGGTAGGGTGTTAGAAGCAACAACTCGTTTGTCCTCGGACTTATGACCTTCATTTTTTTACACCAGTTTTTAATCATGGTGTTAAAATTTGATTTAGCTCCAGGTTTGGATGTTACAATAAGTCGACCTTTCTGCGTTTGCGCCTCACTTACACCTATGCGACTCGAGTACCTTATTATCTCATCGGCCAATTCTGGGGTGATGGGCCATAGCTCGCTAGGCTGTCCAGAGTTATATTTTATTTTTGGGATTCGCAAAAAAAACTCTTTTTCCCCAGATATAACTTGGGGTGACCAAAGAGCATCAGATTTCATTCCTGCTAGTTGCGCTGGTCGCTTTAATGTTTCGAAGGAGATCCATACAAACAATCTTGCGACATTAGCGTCCCAGGACTCTTCTCCCCTCTCAAGCATTGCCCGGCGCACCAACTCCTGCTCTGCAGTAGTCAACGCTCCACGCTTTTGGTCCCACTCCAATATGACCCTCGTTGCTGCGGACCCCACAACTAACTGCTGAAGCTCAGATGCATAAATTTCGTCAGCACCGGCCATTTCATTATCAGAGCAATAGGTGTACAACCTCCTAAAATAAGTTTTTTCGGATTTTGTAGCGGTTGCAAAAATCTCAAAAAGCTCATTCCATGACAGTGAAGAAAAGTTAATCCAGTCTTTGACCCAGATTGAGGCTAACATTTTAAGAGCCGATTTCACTTCGTTAATTATTGCTGGAGTGTGGTCCTCGAGCTTCTCGCAAACATACTTGTGAGCAGCAACAACCACTTCCGGGGAAAAAATATAATTAGAGAAATCTATCCAATACCTACTTCCCCGCCAAAAGCTTTCTACCCGTGGTCCAGTGACATCAATGAGAAAACATGTAGAAGGATCCGCATAACACTTCGTAAAAACGCGGTTATTATTGTCTACATATCGGCCCTGCTCATTAACTTCCATCTGCCACCCTCCTCTTATTATTCTCATTAAGTTTCCGACGCGTAGAGTCCCTCACTGCCCTATTTGCGTAAAGCAGTAATGACGCTTCGCTACTCCACCCCCCCATGTATATAATACTATCAATTGCCGCGTCCCGATTTGGAGATACTTGGGCCGCAGCGTATAAGCGATTGAACTTCGAGTGACGTAGAAGATGCCAGCGAAACGTTACCCCCGACTTGACTTGAATGGTATTCGCGATACGACTAGCGGAAGAGCAAGACATGGGCCTGGCTCCACCAGTTGGGCCATGCGCAATAAACAAAAAATCATGATCCAAAAAATTTGTAACTTTCATGCCCCCCATGACGTTTTTCTCCACCACTCTATATTTACTGATATATTCTTCAAGCAGTGCAACCAGATCGTCATCCTCCGGCTGAATATACAAATATCTACCTAAAGTTTTTACTTTAGGATGATAGGGGGCTCTAGGATCTGGGCGTGAAGTTCTTTTGTCTAGATGAACAATTTCAATGTACGGGTCGCTGCCCGACAAATCTAGATCATCTAACCTTAGCGCCAGGACTTCCCCTATCCTAAGACCAAAAGCTTTTACTAAACGCCATAATAAATAGTTTCTATGGCAAATATTTTTATTACCTATTGCCTTGTCTAACTTATCTTTGAGGAGACTCTGAATGGAGGCCAACTCATCATCGCTCAAATCTAAAGCGACTTCTCCGCCACTACCTCCTTTGGTCGCCCTCTTCCAAAAATAACGCTGAGCCTTAACCAACTCCATCAACTCAACATCTGCCTTAATCAACTCATCATTCGCTACATAGTTGAAAACAAACCATATCACGAAAGATTTGCAACTCTGCATTACTTTTCGATTATAGGGACTAACCGCATTTGAGTCCCCATCAATGATCTCATTGAGCCAATCCGCAAAACCTTTAATCTGCTTATAACGAAGCCCAAACCCCTTGAGCAAGTACATTTCTAAATCGATGTTTTTGTAACTAGCCCATGTGTATAAATAAGCAACATGGTGAAGAACAGTGAATATACTCCCCTTATTCCTAGCGGCCCCTATCGCATATGATGTTTCATAGATTGAGACTGCCAATGAAGGAGTTAACGTCTTGCAGTTGACTAACAAGCATCTACCTAGCCCGCCTGCCTGAAACTTCACCAATTTGTACAGCAAGGCCGCCCGTAACTCTGGGTTATGCTTGATAGGCTTCATATTACACCCGCCGATTTCGCGGTACGGGTGTTCACCGATCTCCAGCCAGACTGCAGCACGAACCGTATCTCATGAGTATTTGGAGTGCCAATTGAAGGGGGCGCGGCCGCTGTGAGATCACACGGCGTGTCGGTAGAATTAAAAGCCCACACGACTTTAGACGCTAGGCCTCTTTGGCGATCAGGGCAAATATAAGAAGGATGGTATGAGTATTTTATAAGCATGCGCGCGACCCCGACGTTTTGGAAAACGTTCGTGGGTACAGATGCGCGTCAGCGGACTCCGTCTGGCGGTCGCTATCCATGATCCCGAAGCATTACGATGATGCCCCGTATTCACCTTAGTCCTCACTCAACAGATCGGCCACACCTAAATCCATCTGTTTTTGTGAGGTTAACTAGGCACCTTCAGTTCCACTAAATCATGGATAAAGCCGAAGCTGACCGTCATGACAAAATGCTCGAACTGGCCGAATTGCTGGCTGAAGTGTTGCAAAAAGCCGTTCCGTCCCTGACCGAGCAGCAAGTGGAAGAAGCCGGGATCTACATGGCGAAGAATCGCGATGTGTTCGCCAAGGCGTTCAAGAGCCAGCCGGATGCGTTGTCCGAGCTGCTGAGCGCGCCTGTTGAAGTCGCAGAACAGGTTGAAGTGGCAGAAACAGCTGAGCCGACCAAGCCAGCCAAAGCCGCTAAAACGCCGAAGTAAGCAACAGCCGAATTGAACAGGCCCTGAGTCGAATGACTCAGGGCCTTTTTCATGCCTGCGAAAAACGCGGCTCAAACCGTTCGCGGCGTTCGCTCGTCTGCAGCTGTCGAGCTTCCACGTACTGACGCACCCCATGGCGACTGCGGAGAAAGTCCCTGGATGACGTAGAGATACGTTTCTTGCGCAGCGTAGTCGAGCACGCTGATCAAACCGCCGACATAGCTACCGTTGTAAAGGAAACCATCAAAGTTATAGGTCACCGTGAAGGTGATCTGTGCCTCGGCACTTTTGCCCGAGGCCTCGATGATCGTGCCCGCCAACGTTGCTGGCGATACGGTGCTTCCCTCGTACGGGATCGGATCCTGGTAGAAATCCGGTAGCGCCAATGCGCCCGTCACCGAATCGGTGTCGAACGTCAACGTGCCGCTCTGCCAAACCTGCAACCCGTTCGGGTTGGCGCTCGCGTCAAACAGGCTGACGGAGAAGGTGTAAGAAGTGCTCATGATTTCACCCATGGCCGTTCAACGACGTTCAACAGGTAGACCTCTTCACTGTCAGGCGTCAGTGAAAACAGGTAGCCATTGTTGAGGAAGTCCTCGTGATCGCTGACATCGATGGGCCAACCGGGGTACTGATTACCGTCGGCGTCCAGCACCCACATGAACTTGACGTTGTAGTCTGTCGGGGTGGCCGATTTGTAGACACCGCCGGCGACCTGCGTCCCGTCGTCAAACCGCGCCCATGCCATGACGACCGGCGAGCCAACACTGATTTCGTCGGGCACCGGGGTATTGCCCTGCATGATCAGCGTCCACGCCTCTTTACCGCCGGCAGGCAGCATCATTCGCGCAACGTATTGCGGCGTCGGCGATCCTGCTGCTTGACCCGTAACGGCGCCCTGACCAACGCCCGTGCCCTGCGCGACATTGAGGGTATAACCAAACGTGTTTTCACCGGGTTGCTGCACCGGGCCGGTGATGGTGCAGATCAGGCCATTTTGCTGGGCGACCTCCACGTAGGGGTCCCAGGAACCGGGCGTCGATCCCGAATTGATAACGCAGTTGATGGCCGGGTTTTCAGACTGGTAGAGGGTGAAGAAGACGTTGCCGTCGTTGTCCCATAAACCGGTGCTCACCGGACCTGCGGTGCCGGGGGTGAAAATAGTGATCTGCCCGCCGTAATTGGCGCCGTTATCGTCGCTGACAAACGACACGCCAATATCAAGGCTGGAGTTGATCGTGAAATTGCAGGTGAGAGAAGAACTGGAAGACATGATTCGCTCCTTGAAATCACGAAAAAGCAGTGCGCCAGTCATGATTGCCCCAGACGCTGGCAGGCCCTCATCAACCGGGCGGGTGGCGTTGCGCCATCCCGCTTGCAGCGTAGTCAGGTCTTTAGAATTTGCCAGCGAAGTGAAGGGCGCGGCGAGCCTTTACCGGTACAAGACTTTCTCCGCCAACTCGTCTGCCACCCGGGCGGGGGAACGTTTCTCAGCCTGGGCATGGGCGAACACTTCGGTCAGCCGTGAGCTGATTTTCGACAAGTGTGCGGTGATGGTCGTCAGCTCTTCGCCACGGTGTTTGAGCGACACGTAGATCAGCCCGCCGGCATTGATCACATAATCCGGCGCATAAAGAATGCCTCGCCGTTCCAGTTGATCCGCGACATCCAGATGAGTCAGTTGGTTATTCGCCGAACCGGCCACCGCCGAACATCGCAGTTGCGTGACGGTATTGCTGTTGAGCACACCGCCGAGGCCGCACGGCGCGAGAATGTCGCAAGGCGTGCTGAGCAACGCCTCGTTGGCAATCGGGTGAGCGCCGAGTTGCTCCATCGCCAGTTGCACTTTGCCGTGATCGATGTCGCTGACCAGCAGTTCGGCACCGGCAGCGTGTAACTGCTCGGCCAAGGCATAACCGACATTGCCCAGGCCTTGGATGGCCACGCGCAGGCCTTCGAGGTTGTCGCTGCCCAGGCGGGCCATGGCGGTGGCACGAATGCCGGTGAATACGCCCATCGCCGCGTGAGGCGCCGGATCGCCCGCCGAAGTGGTGCTGGTGACGTGCTGGGTCTGTTGGGCGATGCAATCCATGTCCGCCACTGAGGTGCCGCTGTCGATGGCCGTGATGTAGCGCCCGTCGAGCTGATTGATGCAGCGCCCGAACGCTTCGAACAACGCGGCGCGGTTTTCCACATGGACCGGTCGAACAATCACCGCCACGCCGCCACCCTGAGCCAGGCCGGCCAGTGCCGCCTTGTAACTCATGCCTTGAGCCAGACGAATGGCATCCTCGACCGCGGACTCGTCGCTTGGATAGGCAAGGTAACGACACCCGCCCAGGGCAGGCCCCAGACGGCTGTTATGAATAGCAATGACCGCCTTCAACCCGGTGACCGAGTCGACGCTCAGATGCAGCGATTCAAGGCGAGTGCTTTGCATGAGAGCGAACATCGTAAGGGCTCCCGAATCACTTCTTGTAGTCGCCAGTATAGGCTTGCGCCCAAAATTTGCAGAAGCGCACCGGAATAAGCGGCGCCGCCATTCAGGCTTTCGGACATAACCTGCGCGGCACTGGACGAATGCCGCAGGGGAGGCTAAAACGAGGCATGTCCCGGAGATTTTGATGACGCCCCGCCAACGCTTTTTCGACTGTCTGCAACGATCACCGCCCGCGCTGTTCGAAGCGGCGCTGTGGATTGCCGTCGAGCACGATAAAGAGGTGGATCCGCAGGCGGTACTGGCAAATTTCAAGGACCTGCAACAGCGCGTCAGTTACGGCTTGCCGATGTTGCCGGTGAGCGAGCTGGCCCAGCCGCTGTTGCGACGCCTGAATGATCTGGGATACGCCCAGGACGATTTCACGCCATTGCGACCGCAAGTGGCCTTGCTCGACAAAGTGCTGGAGCGCCGACGTGGCCAGCCATTGGCCCTGGGCCTGATTGCGCTGGAACTGGCCAGAGGCCTGGAAATTCCCTTGGTCGGGGTCAACTTCCCTGGGCATTTCCTGCTGCGGGTTCCGGGGGCCGATCACCTGCTGGACCCTTGCGGCGGTCGACGGTTGTACCCCAACGATTGCCGGGAACTGCTGCAACGCCAGTACGGCCCGAACATGAAACTCAGCGCCGAACATTTGCTGACGGCCGAGCCGGTGCAAATGCTCCAGCGGTTGTCACGCAACCTGCGCCAGTTGCACCTTTCCCACGATGACTACATTGGCGCGTTGATCGACGCCGAACGCGTGCTGGAACTGGGCAACGCCAGCGCCTCCGATTACCTGGCCCGGGCCAGCCTTTACCAGCGGCTGGACTGCCCGAACGCCGAGCGTTTCGATCTGGAGCATGCGCTGCTGCTCAGCGACGACCCGATCCAGCGGATCCGCCTGACCGAACGACTCGGCCACCTGCCCCCCAACTCAATCGTCCACTGAACCTGCAGGCGCCGGCTTGTTGGCGATTCAAACGCCGCGGCCCATCAGGAACACCGCGTGATCGTTCTTCGCGAGCAAGCTTCGCTCCTACAGGGAATTGTGCGGTATTTGAACCTGTAGGAGCCGGCTTGCTGGCGATTGAGACGCCGCGGTCAGTCAGGAACACCGCGTCATCGTTCATCGCGAGCAAGCTTGCTCCTACAGGGGGCGGTGTGATGTTTTCAAGGAGTGTCTGGCTGATTGGCCGGGTGCGCTTTCATGAACGCTGGATGCGTCGCGGCCAGCGTCGCCACTCGACGAATCCGTGGATACGCCTCTAGCGAAATGTTGAAACGTTCAGCCGCGTACAGCTGCGGAATCAGGTACACATCAGCCAGCCCCGGTTCAGCGCCGAAGCAATAACCTTCATCACCAATCAACTGTTCCACCGTCGCCAGCCCTTGGCTGATCCAGTGCCCGATCCACTCGACCACCTGCGCTTCATCGTGCCCCAACTGCCGCAGCCTGTTGAGCACGCTGACGTTGTGCAGCGGATGCACGTCGCAGCCAATCACCGCCGCCACACCGCGCTCATGCGCGCGAGCGGCGAGGTCTTTGGACAGCAGTGGCACCTGTGGATAACGTTCCTCCAGGTACTCGATGATCGCCGGAGACTGGATCAGCAACTCGCCTTCGTCGGTGCGCAAGGCCGGCACCCGGCCTTGCGGATTGATCGCCAGATACGCTGGCTGGCGATGCTCACCGCCCGGCGGCGCGATCAGGTTGATCGGCAGCGCCCGGTAATCCAGGCCCTTCAACGCCAAGGCGATACGCACCCGGTAAGACGAGGTCGAACGGTAGTAGGTATAGAGTTCCATGACCCGTTCCTCTTAACGCGCCGGCAGCACTTTGCCACGGCATTCGCCGAAACCGATGGAGGCAAAACCGTCGCGGCTGCAACGGGCGCGCAGGATGATTTCGTCGCCGTCCTCAAGGAATTTACGCACTTCGCCGGAGGCCAGTTCGATCGGCTTTTTACCGCCCTCGGTGATTTCCAGCAGGCTGCCGAACTGACCGTTTTCCGGCCCCGACAAAGTGCCCGAGCCGAACAGATCGCCGGCCTGCAACTGGCAGCCGTTGACGCTGTGGTGCGCGACCATTTGCGCCACGGTCCAGTACATGTGTCGGGTGTTGCTCAGGGTCAGGCGATGGGCCGGCAGGTTCTGCTCGCGCATGCCTTCGGTCAGCAGCAGCACTTCCAGTTCGATGTCGAAGGCACCCGCGGCCTGGTCACGTTTGTCGAACAGGTAAGGCAGCGGCTGCGGATCGCCTTCCGGACGCGCCGGTTGCGCACGACGGAACGGCTCCAGCGCTTCGGCCGTCACCACCCATGGCGAGATGCTGGTAATGAAACTCTTCGACAGGAACGGCCCCAGAGGCTGGTATTCCCACGCCTGGATATCCCGCGCCGACCAGTCGTTGAGCAGGCAGAAACCGGCGATGTGATCGGCGGCGTCGCCGATGGCAATCGAGTCGCCCATGTCGTTGCCCTGGCCGATCCAGATGCCCAGTTCCAGTTCGTAGTCCAGCCGTGCACACGGGCCGAAGGTCGGTTCGGTCTGACCGGCCGGCAGGGTCTGGCCTTTCGGACGGCGAACGTCGGTGCCGGACGGGCGAATGGTCGATGCGCGGCCGTGGTAACCGATCGGCACGTACTTGTAGTTCGGCAGCAGCGGGTTGTCGGGACGGAACAGTTTGCCGACGTTTTGCGCGTGCTCGATGCCGACGTAGAAGTCGGTGTAATCGTTGATTTTCGCCGGCAGGTGCATCTCGCAGTTCGCCGCCAGCGGCAGCAGTTTTGCACCTTGGGCTTCGATCTTGCCGTGCAGGATGCTGCCTTCCTTGAACAGTTCGATCAAGCGCTCACGCAGGGCAACACGAGCCTCGCGGCCGAGTTCGAAAAACGCATTGAGCTGACCGCCACGGGTGGCTTCGACCGCCGCTTTTGCAGCACCGTCGAACAGGCCGGCGTCGAGTGCCGCTTGCAGATCAAAGATGTGTTCGCCAATCGCCACGCCACTGCGCGGCGCAGAACCCTTCACGCTGAACACGCCCAGCGGCAGGTTTTGCAACGGGAAGTCGACATGGCCGTTGGCGGAGGCAACCCAGCTACGAGTGATGGAAGTCTGAGTCATGGGTTATCTCCGGGTCGGGTCGAAAGTAGCGGGCAGCGTGGCCCAGCAGGCATCGTAATGGGGTTGCAGTTGTGGGCAGTCGAGGGCGAAGCGACTCGGGCGCAGCACCTGACTGGTCTCGAACATGAAGGCCATGGTGTTGTCGATTTTCGCTGGTGCGAGTTCTGCGTTGATTGCCTTGGTGCAGGTTTCGCCGTCCGGGCCGTGGGCGCTCATGCAACTGTGCAGCGACGCACCGCCGGGCACGAAGCCTTCGGCCTTGGCGTCGTACTCGCCCTTGATCAGGCCCATGAATTCGTTCATCAGGTTGCGGTGGAACCACGGTGGACGGAAGGTTTTTTCGGCGACCATCCAGCGTGGCGGGAAGATCACGAAGTCGAGATTGGCCAGGCCATGGACGCTGGTCGGCGAAGTCAGGACGGTGAAAATCGAAGGATCCGGATGATCGAAGCTGACCGTACCAATGGTGTTGAAACGGCGCAGGTCATATTTGTACGGCACGTTATTACCGTGCCAGGCGACCACGTTCAGCGGCGAATGATCAAGCTCGCAACCCCACAACTGGCCGAGGAATTTCTGCACCAGGGTGGTCGGCTGCTTGAGATTTTCGTAATGAGCGACCGGGGTCAGGAAGTCCCGTGGATTGGCCAGACCGTTGCTGCCAATCGGTCCGAGGTCCGGCAGGCGCAATGGCGCGCCGTGGTTTTCCGCAATGTAGCCACGCGCCTGCGGGTCGAGCAGTTCGACGCGAAATTTCAGACCGCGCGGCAGCACGGCGATTTCCAGCGGCTCGAGTTCCAGCACGCCCAGCTCGGTGGCAATGCGCAGGCGGCCCAGCTCCGGCACCAGCAGCAGTTCGCCATCCGCGTTGAAGAACACGCGCTCCATGGAGCGGTTGGCACGGTAATGGTAAATGCTGATTCCGGCCGGTTTTTCCGCCGCCGAATTGGCGGCCATGCTCACCAGCCCGTCAATGAAATCGGTGGGCTCGGTCGGGATGTCCAACGGGTTCCAGCGCAGGCGATTGGGGGTCACTTCACCCAACGGTCCGCCGGCCAGTTGCCGATCCAGTTTGACGAACGCCGGGTGATTGGCCGACGGCTGAATGCGGTACATCCAGGTCCGCCGCGCTTCGGCGCGAACCATGGTGAACGCGGTGCCGGAGAACAGCTCAGTGTAGAGGCCGTATGGGGCTTTTTGCGGGGAGTTCTGGCCGACGGGCAGTGCGCCGGGCAACGCTTCACTGCTGAACTCATTGCCGAAACCGGACTGATAAGCCAGCGCGGGCGCCGTTGAATCGAGGTTCATGGAGCCTCCTGAACAGGGAGTAGGCAATGGCCTGTCGCTCTGTTGCAGAGGTCTCGGCACGCCTGGGTTATTTTTATCGTAATTCAATTACGCATAACGTAATTTGATTGGTATTGACCGTCAAGCTATAAAGACGCCCATTCGTCCCGGGATCAGACTGCCTCCATGGAAACGCCGCGCAACAACGACAAACAGAAAGTCCGCTCGGCCGAGGTCGGCACCGACATCCTCAAGGCACTGGCCGAGTTGTCGCCATCGACTTCACTGTCGCGCCTGGCCGAGCATGTGCAGATGCCGGCAAGCAAGGTTCACCGCTATCTACAGGCGTTGATCGCCAGCGGTTTTGCCGAACAGAACACCGCCACCAACCATTACGGCCTGGGCCGCGAAGCGCTGCGCGTGGGGTTGGCCGCACTTAACAGTATGGACGTGCTGAAAGTCGCCGCCCTGCCCTTGGCCGAACTGCGCGATGAATTGAATGAAACGTGTTTTTTGGCGGTGTGGGGCAATCAGGGCGCAACCGTGGTGCATATCGAACCGGCGGTGCGCGCGGTGACCGTGGTGACGCAATTGGGCTCTGTGTTGCCGTTGCTCAGTTCATCCACGGGATTGGTGTTTGGCGCTTATCTGCCCAAGCGTGAAACGGTGGATTTGCGCGAGCAGGAAGTGCTGGCAAACAGTTCCCATACGCTGGCGGACGATCAGGCTTATGTGACCTTGTGTGAACAGATCCGCGAGCGCGGCCTGCACCATGTGCATGGATTGTTGATGCCCGGCGTCGATGCGTTGTCGGCCCCGGTGTTCAACGCGGTGGGGAATGTGGTGGCCGTCATGACCATCGTTGGCCCGGCGTCACTGTTTCACGCCGACGAAAACGGCCCGGCGGCGCAGCGATTGCTGGCTGCGACGCGGGCCGTTAGTTGGCGAATGGGATATGAGCCATCCGTTGTCACTGGTTAATTAAGCTGGCAGGCTACTGTTGCGCTTAATTGCTTCTCGGTAGGACTCAACCACAATACGACCTGCAGTATTAAGATCAATGCTGTCCAAATAGGCAACGCGATCAGCTTTATCAAAAGTCCATCGCTTTGAAAAAATACCCGCGTATTCAGTATTGAACCTGGGCAACTCATCCGCCTGCACTTGTTCCATGATAGCCCAGCTCAAACTCTCGGAGTAATCAACCACCTGCTTTCCCTCGTCGTTGATCACTACCGAGTTCAGGTAAGTTTCATCAACATTAATGGCATACCCTAAAACACCGAACGCACCAGTCAACTTTTTACTTACTTCTTCCAGCAAATTATTACTCACAAATAGCATCCTTACTAATAATGGAAGTCGGCCAAAACACATTCAAAAAATATAAACACTGATTGACGGGCCGACGCCCACTTTATAAACAACCCAACTAATTTAGTACACCCCAAAACTTGTATGTAGACGTAAACACACCGAACACTTCAAACAACAATCCCCAGAACTTTGGCTTTGGCCACAGCCTGAGTCCTCCGCTCTACACCCAACTTTCCATTGATCCGCCGCGCGTGGGTTTTAACGGTATGTAACGATATGAACAACTGATCAGCTATCTGTTGATTGGAGTTACCCAGGGCGACTAACTCAAGCACTTCTATTTCACGCTGACTCAAGCGGTTCTGGACCGAAGCCAGCGGTTCAGCAGGGTTACCCGACTCGGTACGCCCGATCGCCTCCGGCAAGCGTGGCTGGCGCAATTGCAGATCGCGCAGGGCCTGTTGAAGATTGCAGCGCTCGACCAGTGCCAAACCTTCCTGCATCGCCTCGCGAGCGGCAGGCGTGTCGCCCGTCAGCCAGGCCACTTCTGCCAGCGCCAGGTGCAATTGCGCTTGCAGCCCCGCCATTCCCCGTTGGCGCGCCCAGTGCAACTGAGCCTCGAGCTGCACCAGAGGGTTTGGCGCCTGCCCTCGATACACTTCGGTCAGCACCAGCAGGTATTCAAGGCCGGGAATCAGCTCCAGCGTCGCCGGCGGCGCCTGACGAGCATGGACGCCGTGATAGTGGCGTAGCACCCGGGTCAGGGCTTCATGGGCCAAATCCGGACGGCCCTGCTGTAGCCAGAAATGGCAGCTGTATTGCAGCAGAACACTTCGGTAGACCGTGTCTGGAATCCATCGCTGTTGCATCAATCGTTCGGCGTCACGCAGCAGGACAAAGGCCTGGGCGTAGTCCTGGCGATTGGCGGCTAATTGCGCGAGGCCGAGGAAACCGTAAAGCACGCGTTTGTCCTGGCTGCGCAGGCAGATTTGCAGGCCGCTCTCGAAGTACGCGGCCGCCTGCGTCTCTCGTCCCTGACACAGGCTCAAGCGTCCGCGCTGCAAGGCAATCCGCCCCAGCAGCGGTTGGGCCAGCGGTTGCTGCTGGACGAGCAATCCATGCATGTTGGCCAGCAGGGTTTCAGCCCGGCCGGACGCACCACGCTGCTCGAGCAATTGCGCATGATCGAGTTCCAGCAGCCCCTCGAACACCAGCGAACCTTGCGCTCGCGCCAGGCACAACGCCTCACGGTTGGTCGCCTGCGCCACGTCGAGCTCGCCCCTGAGCAAGGCTTGCTGGGTCAGCGCTGACAGGCACATCAGCCGAGCCGTCCAGAGCGAGGGGTCGAGTTCGTCGAGTGCCTCAAGCAAATGCGCGCGCGAAGGCTCCATGCGCCCCTGCAAATGCAGGAGCCAACCCTGCATCGCCTGCCAACGCGCCATCAGCTGCCGTTGATGCAACGCCGACGGCTGAGGGGCGAAGCGTGACAAATGCCCGATGCACTCACCCGCCTGCTCGAACCGCCCGGCAAACAGCAACGCCGCGGTGATCAACCCCACCAGTTGCGGCGAGCCAAGCATCAGCTCGTCGCCTTTGTGTTCATGCAGACGCAACAACAGCACCACGGTCTGCTCTTCGAACAGGTGCTCGAAACTGAAATGCTGCAACAGGCTGACCGCGACCTCGAACTCTTCGGCCAACAAGGCTTGTTCAAACGCAGCTTTCCAGTCCAGTTCGGCGGCGAACCACTGACAAGCGCGGCGATGCCAGGAACGTCCCGCCGGCCACTGCTCTTCGCGCATCAATTGCGTGAGGGGGGTGAAAATCTGCAGCCAGTCGGTCGAGTCCTGCCAGGGCTCGATGAAGCAGCCCAACGCCTGCAACGTGCTCAGGCATTGGGCGCCCTCGCCTGCACCGAACAGGTGGTCACATAACCGCGCATTGAATCGCTGCAAGTGGGCCAGCACCCGCCAGGCTTCTGCCAGCTCCGGGGTCAGCATGCCGAACAATTCGTGTTCGAGGTAATCGTGCAGGGTGTCCGGCCGACCGTGCAGCGACTCGTTGCGCGACCAGTCGCATTTTTGCAGCAGCGCTATCCGCACACCTGCGCACCAGCCACCGCTGAGTTCGATGATCCTGCCGGCTCGTTTCGCCGCTTGCTCCGGCTCCAGGTGATGCAGCAGTCGGGCAATTTCCGTTTGAGTGAAGGCCAGCGTGGCGCGCTCGCAGTCGTACAGCTCATCGGCGAGCAACAAGCGTGGCCAATTGCATTGCGGGCGGCGGCGACCACTGAGCCACCAGGTAATCATCGGGCTGCTGATGGCCAGCAACCGGTCGAGCAGCAGGTCCAGCTCCGGGTTGGGCGTGCGGCAATAGTCATCGAGGCACAGCCAGGTCGGCGTCTGCCATTGAGCCAGCGATGACAGCAATGCGGATTCGTCCGCCGCGACCAATCCCAACGCGTGGGCCAGCCGCTGCCGAAAATCGGCAGCCTCCATCGGCGCCCCCGCCAACGGCAACCAACAGACCCGGCACTGCTCGGGCGCCTGCAACAGGCATTCGATCAGCAGCGCACTCTTGCCACTGCCAGCCGGCGCACAGAGCAATTTCACGCGTGCGGTCGAGGCCATCAACGGCTCGATCAGCCGCTCTCGAGACTGGTGATGGGACGACAAACGGGGCAGAAGTCCAGGACGGTCCAGACACGGGGTCATGGCGGTCATAGTGGTGCGCCTTTTTATAATTGTGGCGCCACCCTAGCCCTCTCTACACGGCTTGTTGAAGAAGTATTCAACACACTTATCGACACCTATAAAAAAGGTGACCGCGAAGTCACCTTTTTCTGTAGAGCCCGTAGGAATGATTACCTCACCCCTGTACTCCGCAGCGCTGCTGGCGTGTAGTCACCTGCTTTGGCATCGATGCCGAATTCGAAGCTGCGCTTCTCCTCGTTCTTCATCCCCAGTGCGATGTAGCGACCGGCGATCAAGTCGTACAGCGCTTCAACGGTATAGGCCGGAACCTGGTGATCGTAGTAGAACTGGGCATGACCTTCGGCCACACGCCAAAGCTGACCGCGACCGTCATAGTGATCGGCCAGTGCCACCTGCCAGCTGTCTTCGTCGATGTACATGTGCCGCTTGGCGTACACGTGCCGTTCGTTGGGCTTGACCGTGGCGACCACCTCCCAGACCCGGTGCAACTCGTAGCGTGTGAGGTCCTGATTGATATGCCCGGCCTTGATCACATCGGTGTACTTGAGGTTGGGCGAGTCGAGCTTGTAGCTGTTGTAAGGGATGTACATTTCCTTCTTGCCGATCAGCTTCCAGTCATAGCGATCCGGTGCGCCGGAAAACATGTCGAAGTTGTCGGTGGTGCGCAACCCGTCGGACGAGGTGCCGACGCCGTCATAGGCCACCTGCGGCGCACGCCGCACGCGACGCTGACCGGCGTTGTAGATCCAGGCCTTGCGCGGTTCCTTGACCTGGTCGAGGGTCTCGTGAACCAGCAACACGTTGCCGGCCAACCGCGCCGGCGCCGTGACTTCCTGCTTGAAGTAGCTGAGCACGTTGTCGTCGCTGCCGGGTTTCAAGTCCCCCAGCAGCGAGGGCACGGCGACTTCATCCTTGAAGCGGATCACCGTGAAGTCACCATTGGACTGCGGCGTGGCCTGGGTGATGGTGCGACGCAAATTGCCGCCGTGATAACGGGTGACGTGGTTCCAGATCACCTCAACGCCGTTCTTCGGAATCGGAAACGCGTAGTAGCGATTGCCGGTGAAATTGGCCAGGCCATTGCCGTCGTTGATCGGCGTTACATTCAGCGCGCTGCGCTTGGCCGACTCGTAGATGTCCGCTGGCAAGGCCACTGTACGGTGGGTCGGATAGACCGGGATCTTGTAGGTCTCCGGGTAGCGTTTGAACATCGCGATCTGGCCGTCGGAGAGCTTGTCCTTGTACTTGTCGACGGTTGCCGCCGTGATGGTAAACAGCGGTTTTTCATTGGCGAACGGGTCGGCAAGGAACCCTTTGCTGTCCACCGCGCCGGCGTTTTTCGGGATGCCGCCGGTCCAGGCCGGAATCGAGCCATCGGCATTACCCGCCTTCTCGGCGCCCAACGGCGTCAGGCTGGTGCCGAGTTTATTGGCTTCTTCCGGCGACACCGCGGCCATTACATCGACGGCCAACAGGCTCAGGGCCAGAACGCTGCATTGCAGAATCATTTTGCGCATTGAAATCATCCTTCTCAGCCAGATCAGAAGTTCACGCCAAAGCTCAGCGCCAGGAAGTCGCGATCTTCCAGGGTGTTGTAGTCACCGCCGAAGAAATCGGTGTAACTCAAGCTCGCGGTATAGGTGTTGCGATAGTCCGCATCGACGCCGACGCTGATGGCCTTGGCGCCTTCGTTGAACAGCCCGTTGGGGCCGTAACCGGCGACGTCATGGGACCACGACAGGTTGGGTTTGAAATTGATTCCGGCGATGACGTTGTTGTAATCAAGGATCGCGCGGGCGCGGTAGCCCCAGGACGTCGAGGTGACGAAACCGTCGGTATCACCGCGGAAACCGTACTGTCCGTAGACCGAGTCGCGGCCGTAACGCAGCTTGCTTTTGTCTTCCAGCCCGCCGACGTGAACAACGGCCGCCTCACCCACCAGGGTCAAACGGTCCGCGCCGGCGATCTGATCGATGAAGTGCGTCAGGGTGCTCTGGATCTGCGTCACTTCCTTGCGGCGATAGCCTTTGTTGTCCGCGCCTGGCCGGGTGGCGATTGGTGAAGCAGCGCCGCCGGCAATCGGGTTGAGCAAGGCCAGTGTCAGGTCGGTGCTGTTGACCTGCACCGGTGCGTTGGGGCGATAGCTGATCTCGCCGGTCCATGCGGTGCCGGTCGGCAAGGTGGTGGAGAAACTCGCGCCGTAGAGGCGGATGTCTTCCGGGTATTCGAGGTAGTACTGACCGCGACCGAGCATTACGCTCTGGGCCAGTGCCGAACCAGTGCCGGGCGCAACGGCATTGGCGGTAGAAACGATGGCCGGTATCCGTGCCAGCGTCCCCGCCCCGGCAGTGGTGGTGCCGACATTCGGGGTGCGGCTGTGGTAGTTCATGAAGTACAGGCCGTACTCGGTGTCATCACCCAACCAGCGCAACGCCGTGCCCCATTGCCCGGAGTCGCGGGCGTCGCGGTCGCCGCCACGGGGCACAATCACCCCTTCCTTGCCGACCTGGAAGCCTTGGCCGAATGCGGCAGCAATCGGTTGCAACGGTGCAATCGCCGGGCTGGCGACCGTGTATCCCGTGTTGCAGCCATCTGCCGCCACGTCCCCGCCGAAGAAGGTGCCGCAGTTGTCGAGAACGGTCTGGTCCCACTCCAGTTGATAGAAACCTTCCACGGTAAGTTTGTCGGTCAGGCCCTGAGAGGCGAACAGCATGTTCACCGGAATCAGGCCTTCCTTGATTTCCGCGCCAGGACGACGGAACGCTGAAACGTCGACCGGGTTGATGCTGTTGATCGAGTTGCCGATGAAGGTACTTTCGCCCCAACTGACCACCTGTTTACCCGCGCGCAAGGTGCCCGGCAGATCGGCGATGGAGTAGTTGTGATAGACGAACGCATCGAGGATCTGCGCGCCGGCAGACTTGGAACCCTCCTTGCGATTGTGATCGCTGATCGGCTTGAACTCGCGGTCTTCGTCCTTCAGTTCGAAGTCGTACCAATACTTGCCACGGACGAACACGCCGGTGTCGCCGTACTTCAGTTCGAGGTCGTGAATGCCCTTGAAGATCTTGGAGTAGGTTTCGCCCTTCTTGAAGTTCAGACGCCCGTCGTCACCGGTCGACGCCTGGCCGGTCCCGCCGTTGACGATGCCCACCAGCGATTTATCGGCATCGCGCATGCCCCAACTCGCGCCGACGGACAGCGAGGAGTCGAATGTCCCCTCGATTTCGCCAATGTTGAATGAAACGGCCTGCGCCTGGGCACAGCAACCCAAGGCAACCGCAGCGGCCAGCGCCTGCGGTGTGAAGATGGCGCGCATTGTTGTTTTTGTCATGCGTCTTCCCCGGTGAGTGACAGAAGGCCACACCCTACTGCCGCAGGTCGGGAGCGATAAGCGCACCAAGGAGGTATTCGTTGTGTCGCTCTAAAGGATGAATGGCCTTGCGGCGCGGGGAGTTGCGCGAGGTATGGATGAAGTGGATGGAGGTTCATCAGCCGGATGCATGAGCGCGAGACTGTTGCCCAGGCTGCAATACTGCATGTCTGGAATCGCTATTTTTCCTTTGGACTCAAGCGCTTATTCTTGTCGGGCTTTCACGGCAAACGGCCTGACAGCACACAGCGATGGCCTGCGGTCAGTCCGCGCCATTGGCGACAGATTTCAGATGTGTCGAGGGTTTCGACTCATCGCCCCGTGTTCACTGACGTTGATTTGTAGCTCCTTGATCCAACGTCTTACTTTGGCCGCTGCGTTTGCAGCGGCCTTTTTTATGGGCGATGGTTTTGCGCGGAGGCAGGACTCAGGCGAGCCCTGCGCGAGGCGAAGGAATCAGAGGGAATACTTCTGCAAATTGCCCATCATTTCCTTCAGCGCCTCGATGTTGTCCTTTGGATGCGCTGCGCCTTCGAAGTTGCAGATCTGCTGCCAGTGCGCCGCCACATCTTCCGGTGAAAACCCGACCCGTGGATCGAACCCGGCGCCGAGGCTGCGCTCCCAACGCACCTTGCCCATCCAGCCGCCACCGACCTCAAACAGCCCCGAGGTTTCCTGGCAGTTTTCGCTGGCGAGGTACACCACCAGCGGGCTGACCAGTTCCGGCTTGAGTTGTTCGAACACTTGCGGCGGGATCAGGCCTTCGGTCATGCGGGTGCCGCCGGTTGGGGCGATGGCGTTGACCAGGATGTTGTTTTTGCGGCCTTCGATGGCCAGGGTGCGGGTCAGGCCGTAGAGGCCGAGCTTGGCCATGCCGTAGTTGGACTGGCCGAAGTTGCCGTAGATGCCCGAGGTGGATGCGGTGAAGATCACGCGACCATAATTTTGCTCGCGCATGTGCGGCCAGGCGGCGCGGGTGACTTTGTAGGCGCCTTCGACGTGGACGCGATAGACCAGGTCCCAATCGGCATCGTCCATTTTGTGGAAAGTCTTGTCCCGCAGGATCCCGGCGTTGTTGACCACTACGTCGACCCGGCCGAAAACGTCGAGGGCGTTCTGGACGATTTTGTCGCCGTCGGTGACGGAGTCATGGTTGGCCTCGGCAGTGCCGCCGGCCTCACGGATTTCCGCGACTACGCGGTCTGCTGCCGAAGCGTTTGCACCTTCACCTTGCGCCGAGCCACCGAGATCGTTGACCAGCACCCTGGCGCCCTGTTTCGCGAACAACAGCGCATGAGCGCGGCCCAGGCCACCACCGGCTCCGGTGATGATCACGACTTTATCTTCGAAGCGCACAGGCTCATTCATTAGGGGGACTCCAGCAGGCCGAGGGACAATAAGTCCGAGTCTCAGGCAAGGCGCTGCCGGTCACAATGAACACGGGGTAGGCTGAATGGTGCTCGATAAGGCGGGGGGATGATGAGCGCGTGGACCGAGTCTCGGCCCATCGCCAGCAAGCCGGCTCCTACAGGACCGGGGTGCCCCAAACTCATTAAACACCACAAAAACACTGTAGGAGCCGGCTTGTCGGCGATGGCAATCCGACAGGCACCACAAGCCTCGAGGACGCATTCGCCGGCAAGGATTGGGGTGAACACCACCTCACCAAACACCACAAAACCTGTAGGAGCCGGCTTGCTGGCGATGGCAATCCGACAAGCACCACAACCCTCAAGGACGCATTAGCCGGCAAGGTTGCGGTGATGCCTACGAACAGGCCACTTTCAGCGGCGTTGAAATCAGCCGGTCGCGAAACGCCAGATAATGCTTGAGCACCTGAGCCGGTGCTTCGGTTTGCGGGTAATGGCCGATGCCGGGCAGCAGGACCGTGTCCGGGTTCGGGATCAGCTCCCGATAGCGCTCGACCATGTGCCCGCCCGAGATCGGATCGACCTCGCCATCGATCACCCGCAACGGCACTTCGCCGCGCTGCATGGCACTCACCCAACGCTCGCGCTGAACCCGACGTTCGGGGATGTAGGCAATCAGCTTGTGCATGATCCGTGGCCCGTGATTGCTGTCGATCAGGCTCCAGAAATCATCCATCTCACTCTCGGTAGGACGGCTCTGCGGTCCGAAGATATGGCGAAAACTCTTCACCAGCGCATCACGGGAAAACGCGCGGCCGATCATCCAGCCCAACGGGCTGAGCAACAGTTTTTGCATCAGCACCGGGCGATGGGTTTCAGGAAACAGCCCCCCATTGAGGAACACGCAACTGGCGAGGTGAATGCGTGCCTCGTAATGCCGGGCCAACAGTTCCTGAGCCACGCTGTCGCCATAATCGTGGGCAAGCACGTGCACCGGTTGCTCGACGTTCAAATGTTCCAGCAACGCCTGTTGCAGATCGGCCTGCTCCAAGAGGCTGTATTCATGATCCACCGGTTTGGCTGAATCGCCGAAACCGAGCATGTCGCAGGCAATCACCCGATAACGCTGGGCCAGCGGCTGCCACAGGTAGTGCCAGTCCCAACTGGCGGTCGGGAAGCCATGAATGAGCAACAGCGGCTCACCCTGCCCCGCCGTCCAGTAACGTACCGTCTGATCACGAAAGTCGAACGTCTGGCTGCGCTTGCGCCAGACACACAGGGGGATCTCGGCGAGAGGCATCAGAGTTTATATCCCGCGTCTTGTTTATCGAGTTTGCGCAGCAGCGCCGGCCAGGCCAGTGCGCCGCCCATCCCTTGTGCACTTTTGGTGACGCCGGCGATCATCGCCTTGGCGCCCGCCAGAATCTGCGGTTCGATGGCGATGAGTTCCGCGCCACCGTTCTGTGCCAGCACCTGGATCTCGCAGGCGCGCTGAAAGGTGAACATCATCAGGAACGTGTCGGCGATGGTGCCGCCGCAGGTCAGCAACCCATGGTTGTGCAGCATCAGGAAATTGTTTTCACCGAGGTCGGCTTGCAGCCGTGCCTTCTCTTCGTGGTTCAGCGCAACGCCTTCATAGGCGTGATACGCCAGGCTCGACAGAACAAACAGCGACTGTTGGCTGATCGGCAAAACGCCTTGCTTCTGCGCCGACACCGCAACGCCGGCCGCCGTGTGCGTGTGCAATACACAGACGACATCGTGCCGCACTTCGTGCACGGCGCTGTGGATGGTGTAGCCCGCCGGGTTGATCTCGTAAGGGCTGTCCATCAGCTTGTTGCCGGCCTGATCGACTTTGACCAGGCTCGAAGCGGTAATTTCGTGGAACATCAACCCGAACGGGTTGATCAGGAAATCTTCAGTGCCTGGCACCTTGGCGGAGATGTGCGTGAAGATCAGATCATCCCAGCCATGCAGGGCGACCAGACGATAACAGGCGGCCAGATCGACGCGGGTCTGCCACTCGGCGGCACTGACCTGGTCTTTGACACTGTGGGGCGATTGGACGGGGGCTACGCTCACGACAAGGAACTCCTGTTCTTATTGTTTTGCTCACGTTTAGCAGTCTAGTCAGCCCCCGGGGTTCATGTAGTTGCATTGGCAGCCAGCTTGATGACCTAGCGAGTCACTGCGCCAGACAGCTTGGATCCATGTCAAAGTACCGCCGCCAACAAGGGGGCAGCGAACCGATTCCGCAGCCCCGAATCGGCACAATCCTGGCTTGCCTTGCTTCGCGAATGGCCAGTCAGCCCTGCAGAGCGGTGACGAGTTCCGCCAGCCAGGGTTCGGCATCGGTTTCCGGGGTGACGCTTTCGCTGGCATCCAGGCGCAGCATCGGCAGCACTTCGCGGATGCCCAGTTCGCCGAACAGCTCGCGCATCAGCTCACCGCCGCCACAGAACGTATCGCCGTAGCTCGCATCGCCCAGGCCGATCACCGCGCCCGGCAAACCACGCCAGGCGGCCGGCAATTGATCGCGAATGGCGAAATACAACGGTTGCAGGTTGTCCGGCAGTTCGCCCATGCCCGTGGTCGAAGTCACTGCCAGAAAGGCTTGCGGGCCAAACGCCTGTACATCGGCAAGGCTGGCGCGCGGGTTGTGAAAGGTTTCGAAGCCCGCGGTTTTCAAAATATTCGCAGCGTGGCGAGCGACTTCTTCAGCCGTGCCGTACACCGAGCCCGAAAAGATGGCGACTTTCATCAATCTGATCCTGAAGCTGAGTAAAAAGATGAGGGATATTAACAGCCACAGCAAAAAAGCTGCGATTAGCTCTCATTAAGCATTGAAGGCCGCTAGAGTTCTTTTAGAATGCTGCGCTCAATCAATCTGGAAAGGATTCTCCGATGATCAACGCACAACTGCTGCAAATGGTGATTGACGCGTCCAACGACGGCATCGTGATTGCCGAAAAAGAAGGTGAACACGACAACATCCTGATTTACGTCAACCCGGCGTTCGAACGGTTGACCGGTTACACCAGCGAAGAAATCCTCTACCAGGATTGCCGCTTTCTGCAATCAGGTGACCGCGACCAGGAAGCGCTGCCCTTGATTCGCAATGCGTTGAGCAGTGGCGGCTCCTGCCGGGAAATCCTGCGCAACTACCGCAAGGACGGCACGCCCTTCTGGAATGAGCTGTCGCTTTCTACGGTGAAAAACCCGAGTGACGGTCAGACGTATTTTGTCGGCGTGCAAAAGGACGTCACCGTGCAGGTCAAGGCGCAGCAGCGGGTAGCGCAGCTTGAAGCGCAAGTGGCAGAGCTTCAGGCCGAGCTCGCCGCGCTCAAACCGACGAACGGCGCAAACAAAACCGAGAATTGATTGTCATTAACTACAATCACCGATGACTTTGTTACTTTTCCTTTCGAGCCCATCATGCAGCGCGACGCACTCCTGACCCAGGATGAGCTGGATTTTATCCAGACCATGCAACACAACCCGCAACTCAATGTGCGGGATGCGACGTCGAGTCTGCTTGTAAATGGTGGTT
The DNA here is from genome assembly GCF_019946675.1 of Pseudomonas sp. BF-B-15. NCBI lineage: Bacteria > Pseudomonadati > Pseudomonadota > Gammaproteobacteria > Pseudomonadales > Pseudomonadaceae > Pseudomonas > Pseudomonas sp. BF-B-15. Next base: position 4,834 of record NZ_JAGYFZ010000019.1, on the reverse strand, counting down.
CGCAAATCCGTGACTTGCTCACGCGCCTTGCTGCTCATGAGCAAGTCACGATCCAGGCCAACTTCGAAAATCAGCAAATGACCTTCCCGCTGCACCTGGTGGAAGACGAATTTCACGCGCTGCATTTACGTCTCGGCGTACCCAGCATTTATGAAGACGGACCGTTGGTCCGGCCATGGCGCCTGCTCCTCGAAGAACCGGTCGCCCTGGAAAATGCCGCCGGCCATCCCGGCACGATGTGGGTGCATGAAGTGTCGTTCAAAGGGGTTTTGCTGGAAGTTCGCAACAAGACCAAACCGCCCAAGCATTTCGCGTTGTGGTTCAGCCCGTCAGGCTACGAACGTATCGCGTTGCGCGGCACCTTCGAGAGAGAAACCGAGAACGGCTTCTTTGCCTATCAGTTGAGTCAGAGCGACAAGGATGAAACCGAGCGCCTTCGCCAGTACATCCTTCAGCAGCATCGACTGACCCACCCGACCCTGCATCTGTGATTCAGGTATCCAGGTTGCCTGCCAGGAACTGTTTCAGGCGCTGACGCATCACCACTCCTTCGTTACCCAGGCAGCCGATGGACGATCCGTCCAGGCTCTCCTGCGACAGTTCCGACGCGTCACCGGCCAGCATCAACTGGCAATCCAGGCTCATCGCCAGACGATTCAAACGTCGCGGCAAATCACTGGTCGGCGCGTGATTGGAAAACAGCACCAACGCCTGGGGCTTGACCCTTTCGCAGACCAGCGCCAGTTCATCAAAGGGCTGACCAACCGCCAGCAATTGAATGGCCGAATCGACACTGCTCAAAAACAACGCCGTGACCAACAGTTCGAGTTCACGACATTGATCGTTCAGGGGACAGACAATCACGCGCCGTGGCTGCATGACGCGCACCAGCAGCAGCCGCTGTAACACCCGGGAACGCAAAAAACCGTCCAGGAATAGCCACTCGCTGGCCTGGCCGAACACTTCCTGACGTTGCAGAAATTGCTTCCAGAGTGGCATCAGAATGTCCTGAAACGCCACGGTCAGGGGGTAACTGGAAAAGATCTGCCCATAGACCTGCTCCAGTTGCACCTCATCGAACACGCTCACCGCCGCTTTGACTTGTTCCTGCCACTGCGCGTAGTCAGCCTGCACCAGTTCGTTGGGAATGATGTGCGACAACGCTTGAAGCGGGGCAGTCTTGGCCAGTATCTTGCCGACCTTGCTGACGGCGACGCCACGTTCGATCCAGCCCAGGATGCTGCGGACCCGCTCGATATCGGTCATTGCGTACAAGCGATGCCCGCTTTCGGTGCGCATTGGCTGAATCAGACCATAACGTCGCTCCCACGCCCGCAAGGTGACCGGATTGACGCCCGTCAGCCGTGATACTTCACGGATCGGAAACAGTTCTTCCTTTTCTATGGAAAGAGCACGCGGCAAACCAGCGACATCTTCAGTCAAGACAGGCATAGGGCAATCAACGTCCGCGCATAAATTGGATCCCATTCTACCTCTCTTGTCCCATCACCATTCAATACATTGATGAACGACGATTGTCGCTGCCATAACCTGTAGAATCCGGACTAATCCTTGCTTGTTCCGAGACGCAGCCCATCACCCCGGCGCTGCGCCTGGCGAAACTCCTATCCGGAGTAACGCAATTGTCATACGGAGATACATAATGTCTACCTCCCCCGTCACGCTGATGGTTGCGCGCCGCGTCGCCGATGGGCGTTATCAGGACCTGATGACCTGGTTGCGCGAAGGCGAACAACTGGCCACCGACTTCCAGGGTTATCTCGGCTCAGGCGTGCTCGCCCCGCCGCCCGACGATGACGAATTCCAGATCATTTTCCGCTTCGCCAACGCGCAGACCATGCACGCCTGGGAGCATTCGGCCTCGCGTACCGCCTGGCTCGCGCGCGGCAGCGACTTGTTTGCACATAAGACGGAACATCGCGTGAGCGGCATCGAAGGCTGGTTCGGTGCTGCCGGCGCACGTCCGCCTCGCTGGAAACAGGCCGTGGCAATCTGGTTGGCGTTCTTCCCGGTGTCGTTGTTGTTCAACTTCGTACTGGGGCCGTTGCTCGGCGAAATGAGCCTGCTGCCTCGGGTGTTCATCAGCACACTGTGTCTGACGCCGTTGATGGTCTACCTCTTTATTCCGCTGTCGACCCGTTTGTTGGCAGGTTGGCTGAACAGCGCGCCGACACGCCGATTACCTGTTGAACCCTCCCCTCAAAACCGATGAGACCTATGTAGGAGCGAGCCTGCTCGCGATGGACGCCCAAGCGCCGCGGGGTATCAGGCCCCCAGTGTTATCGTTCACGACCATCGCGAGCAGGCTCGCTCCTACAGGTCATAGGTGAACGTCGCGTTGCGCTGGTATAGTTTTGTTCTCACCGCGACGCGAGCCGTTCATGACCTCTTCATCCGCCCCGATCCTCATCACCGGTGCCGGCCAGCGTGTCGGCCTGCACTGCGCGCAGCGATTGCTCGAAGACGGCCATGCACTGATCTTCAGCTATCGCACTGAACGCCCCGGCGTACAGGCATTGCGCGATCTGGGGGCGACGGCAATCCTCGCCGACTTTTCCAGCGAGGGCGGGATTCTCGCCTTCATCAGCGAACTGAAAACCCACACCGACTGCCTGCGGGCGATCATTCACAACGCATCCGAATGGCTGGCCGAAACGCCGGACACCGACGCCGCAGCGTTTACCCGCATGTTCAGCGTGCATATGCTGGCGCCCTACCTGATCAACCTGCACTGTGCCGACTTGTTGCAACGCTCGACCCCGGCGGACATCGTGCACATCAGCGATGACGTCACGCGCAAGGGCAGCAGCAAGCACATCGGCTACTGCGCCAGCAAAGCCGGGCTCGACAGCCTGACCCTGTCCTTCGCGGCGAAGTACGCGCCTGACATCAAGGTCAACGGCATCGCGCCCGCCCTGCTACTGTTCAACCCTGACGACGACGCGGCGTACCGCGCCAAGGCTCTGGCCAAATCCGCATTGGGTATCGAACCCGGTAGCGACGTGATCTACCAAAGCCTGCGTTATTTGCTCGACAACCCTTATGTCACCGGCACGACCCTGACCGTCAACGGCGGGCGGCACCTCAAGTAAGTTGCCCCGCGAGGATATTTCATGACGTTATCCCGGCCCCAGAACGCCCTGTCCCAGAACTACCGCGAGATCCTCATCGGTCTCGGTGAAAATCCCGACCGCGAAGGCCTGCTCGATACGCCGGCGCGTGCAGCCAAAGCCATGCAGTACCTGTGTCATGGTTATGAGCAATGTGTCGAAGAAATCGTCAACGGCGCGTTGTTCGCTTCCGACAACGATGAAATGATCATTGTCGACAACATCGAGCTGTACTCACTCTGTGAACATCACCTGCTGCCCTTCATCGGCAAGGCGCATGTGGCTTATATTCCAACGGGTAAAGTGCTGGGCCTGTCGAAGATTGCGCGGCTGGTGGACATGTTTGCCCGTCGCCTGCAGATCCAGGAAAACCTCACCCGGCAAATCGCCGACGCGGTGCAACAAGTGACCGGTGCCGCCGGTGTCGCGGTGGTCATCGAGGCACAGCACATGTGCATGATGATGCGCGGCGTCGAGAAACAGAATTCGACCATGAACACCTCGGTGATGCTCGGCGCCTTCCGCGAGTCGAGCAACACCCGTCAGGAGTTCCTGCAATTGATTGGACGGAGCAAGTAGCAATGCCACAACTTCAACCAGGAATGGCACGCATACGGGTCAAGGACCTGTGCCTGCGGACGTTCATCGGGATCAACGAGGATGAAATCCTCAACAAGCAGGACGTGCTGATCAACCTGACGATCCTGTATGCAGCCCAGGAAGCGGTGCGTGACAACGACATCGATCACGCGTTGAATTACCGGACCATCACCAAAGCGATCATCGCTCACGTGGAAGGCAATCGCTTTGCCCTGCTCGAACGCCTGACCCAGGAAATTCTCGATCTGGTCATGGCCAATGAGTCGGTGCTGTACGCCGAGGTCGAAGTCGACAAGCCCCACGCCCTGCGTTTCGCCGAGTCGGTGTCGATCACCCTGGCCGCGAGCCGCTGACCGCGTCTGGCGCATTGCTCGCCAGACTTTTATTATCTCGCGCACGACTGAGTAACACAGAGCCCATCATGACTGACCAACAACGCCTCGAACTTGAAGCCGCCGCCTTCCGCCGGCTGGTCGCGCACCTGGACAGCCGCAAGGATGTGCAGAACATCGACCTGATGAACCTCTCGGGTTTCTGCCGCAACTGCCTGTCCAAATGGTACAAGGCCGCGGCTGACGAACGTCAGATCGAGGTCAGCCTCGACGACGCCCGTGAAGTCGTCTACGGCATGCCGTACGCCGAGTGGAAAGCCCAATATCAGCAAGAAGCCAGCGCCGAGCAACAAGCAGCGTTCGCCAAAGGAAAACCCAATGAGTGATTTGAACACCCTGCGCGCCAGCCTCAAGAGCGGCGAACACGTTTTTGCCGACACCCTGGCCTTCATCGCCGCCGGTTATGACTACCAGCCACAGGCGTTCAACAACGGTGGCGTGGAAAACGCCGCCGGGCAAAACGAAGGTTCGTGCAAGACCCTGGGCCTGGCGCTGCTGGAAGGGTTGAGCGATGAAGAAGCGCTGTTGGCATTCGGCGAGCATTACCGCTCCGTCGTGGCCACCCCCGAAGGCAGCGATCACGGCAACATCCGCGCGTTGATTGCCCATGGCCTGGCCGGTGTGAAGTTCACCCAGCAACCCCTGACCCGCCGCTGATTTCTGACTGCCCCCCCTGTAGGAGCCGGCTTGCCGGCGATGGGTCCCTCGAGT
>NZ_JAGYFZ010000189.1:0-4386 GCF_019946675.1 Pseudomonas sp. BF-B-15 | reverse complement strand
CGCCGTAAGGGCGAAACCAATAGCCGCCATCACCGCAGCAACGGATATGCCCCCCAACAAACCCATCCCCCCCCATCAGCCAGAAATCCATTCGCCCGAGAGGTACCTCCTTGGAGGAATAGGCTCATCAAGGATTCCGGTTCAGGCTTGGGCCCATACCCTCATCTACGGGAAAACCTGGACATGGCCCATCTGGCGCAACGCACATTTGAACCCCTGAACATTGCCGTGCTGACCATCAGCGATACACGCACCTTCGACACAGACACCTCAGGACAGACCCTCACCGATTTGCTGCAAACCGCCGGGCATGTATTGATCGATCGTGATCTGGTCAAGGACGATATCTATCAAATCCGCGCCACCGTTTCCCGGTGGATCGCCGACCCCGAAGTACAAGTTGTGCTGATGACCGGCGGCACCGGTTTCACCGCTCGCGACAACACGCCGCAAGCTGTCCTGCCGCTGCTGGACAAACACGTGGAAGGCTTCGGCGAATTGTTCCGTCAGGTATCCCTGGAGGAAATCGGCATGTCCAGCCTGCAATCCCGGGCACTGGCCGGCATGAGCAACGGCGTGCTGGTGTGCTGCGTACCCGGTTCACCGGGTGCCTGCCGGACGGCCTGGAACAAGATCCTGCTCGAACAACTGGACAGTCGCACCGGCCCCTGCAATTTCGCCCCGCATTTGAAACCTCAGGCCCAACGCAACATTGATGCCTGCGAGACACGCTCATGACCGGCCGGGTGTGCGACCTCGGCAACCTGATGCCGGTGGACGAGGCCATCAGCCGCCTGCTCGATCAGGCACCGCCGCCGCCCCTGGTGCAAATGATCCGCCTGGATCAAGCGATGGGGCGCGTGCTGGCAGCGGATATTCATTCCCCGGTGAACCTGCCGGCCTGGGACAACAGTGCCATGGACGGTTACGCCCTCAGGGCCGTCGACCTGCCCGAGGAGGGTGGCTGGCTGTTGATCGGCGGGCGAATTGCGGCGGGGGATCAGGCGTGCGCACCGTTGCTCGCGCAACAAGCGGTGCAGATTTTTACCGGTGCACCCTTGCCACCGGGCGCCGACACCGTCGTGCCGCAAGAGCGTTGCCGGGTCGACGGCGAGCGTGTCTGGTTGCCGCCCGCAAGCGTTGGCGATCACGTGCGCAAAGAGGGTGAAGAAGTTCGTCGCGGGCACCTGCTGCTCAAGGCGGGAAAGCGCCTGCGCGCACAGGAAATCGGGTTGCTGGCTGGCGCCGGAATTGCGCGGATCGAAGTCTATCGACCGTTGCAGGTGTGTTTGCTCAGCAGCGGCAATGAACTGCGCGAGCCGGGCGATCCCTTGGCGCCGGGACAGATCTACAACAGCAATCGCTACTGCCTGGCGGAGCTGTTGCGTGGCTGGGGCGTCGAGGTGCATGACTACGGCGTGATGGCCGATGAGCTGGCAGCCAGTCGGCACGCCTTGAGCCTGGCGTCGTCGGAATGCGACCTGTTGCTGAGCAGCGGCGGCGTTTCGGTCGGCGAGGAGGATCATCTCAAGCACGCCATCGAGGAACTGGGCAGCATCGATTTCTGGCGCCTCGCCATGCAGCCGGGCAAACCGCTGGCCTTTGGCGAAGTGGCGGGCAAACCGTGGATCGGCGTACCCGGCAATCCTTCGGCGGCACTGATTACCGCGTTGGTGGTGGTGCGACCGTTCTTGCTCCGGGCCCAGGGTATGACGGACGTGATGCCACGGCCACTGGCCGTGCCCGCCGGGTTCGACTGGTTGCAAAGCAACAAGCGCCGGCAATACCTGCGAGCCAGGTTGACGCCCGGCGCCGGCGGCCAGTTGAGCGTGGAACTGCACCCTCAGCAAAGTTCGGCGATGTTGACGGCCGCGTGCTGGGCTGACGGGCTGGCAGTGATCGACTGCGAGCAGCAAGTGCTCAAGCACGACAACGTGATGTTCCTGTCCTTTGCCGACCTGATGCAGTGAGGGCAATTGATTGCCGTCAAGGCAGTGCCTGCCGGTCTGGCTAGACTGGCAGCGCCGCTTTTTTCATGAGGATTACCCATGCAACTGGTCTGCCCGGCAGGGAACCTGCCTGCGCTCAAAGCGGCGGTGCGCCAAGGCGCCGATGCCGTGTATGTCGGCTTTCGCGATGACACCAACGCCCGGCATTTCGCGGGGCTGAACATGGACGATAAGCAGTTCGACGCCGCCGTCGCCCACATCCGTCAGCATCAACGCAAACTCTATGTCGCCGTCAACACCTACCCGCAACCCAAGGGCTGGGAGCGCTGGCAGCGGGCGGTGGATCGTGCTGCCGATTTCGGTGTGGATGCGCTGATCGCCGCCGACCCCGGGGTGCTCAACTATGCCAGTCAGCGTCATCCGCAACTGGCGTTGCACCTCTCGGTCCAGGGCTCGGCGACCCACGCCGCTGCGCTGGCGTTTTACGCGCAGCGCTACGATATTCGGCGCGCCGTGCTGCCACGGGTGTTGTCGTTGGCGCAGGTGCGCCAGGTGGCCGCCAGCAGTCCGGTGCCCATTGAAGTCTTCGGGTTCGGCAGCCTGTGCATCATGGCCGAAGGGCGTTGCCACCTGTCGTCCTACATCACCGGCGAGTCACCGAACCTGTGCGGTGTCTGTTCGCCGGCCAAGGCGGTGCGCTGGAGCGAGGACGCCGAAGGGTTGAGCGCACGGCTCAGTGAAGTCCTGATCGACCGCTACACCCCCGACGAACCGGCCGGTTACCCGACCTTGTGCAAAGGCCGCTTCCTGGTCGACGGAAAACGCTTTCATGCCCTGGAAGAACCCACCAGCCTCGACACCCTGGACCTGCTGCCGGAGCTGACGGCCATCGGCGTCGAAGCCGTGAAAATCGAAGGCCGCCAACGTAGCCCGGCTTATGTCGAGCAAGTCACCCGGGTCTGGCGCGCCGCGCTGGATGCCCATCGCGGCGCGCCGGGCGCTTTTCGGGTCAAGGAAGAATGGCGTCAGGTGTTGGCCGGGTTGTCCGAGGGCAGCCAGACCACCCTGGGTGCTTATCATCGATCATGGCAATGAGGGGACGCGACATGAAGCTCAGCCTGGGACCGGTCCTGTTTTATTGGGACAAGGAGCAACTCAGCAACTTTTACGCCGAGATGTCGGCCATGCCCCTGGACGTGATTTACCTGGGGGAAACCGTGTGCTCGAAACGCCGGGCCTTTTCACTGGATCAGTGGCTGGGACTGGGGCGCGAGTTACAGGAGTGCAGCCGGGCGCAGTTGGTGATCTCCAGCTTGACGCTGATCGAAGCGGCGTCGGAACTTTCCAGCCTGCGCCGCCTGTGTGACAACGGCCAACTGTTGGTGGAGGCCAATGACATGGGCGCGGTGCAGTTCCTCGCCGAGCGCCAGTTGCCGTTCGTGGGTGGCCCGGCCCTCAACCTGTACAACGGCCACTCGCTGGCGCAACTGCTCGACTGCGGAATGACCCGCTGGGTGCCGCCCGTGGAGTGTTCGGCGGCGCTGATCCGCGACGTGATCGGGCAGGTCCGTGAACTGGGCCGAGCGGTGCCGGAAGTTGAAATTTTTGCCTATGGGCATTTGCCCCTGGCCTATTCCGCCCGCTGTTTCACTGCCCGCGCGGAAAACCGGCCCAAGGACGACTGCCAGTTTTGCTGCATCAACTACCCCGACGGCATGGCGCTGACCAGCCAGGAAGGGCAGCCGCTGTTTACCCTCAACGGTATTCAGACCATGTCGGCCGAGGTCACCAATTTGCTCGCCGATTATTCCGGGCTGGTGGACTGCGGCGCCGATCTGTTGCGCCTGAGCCCGCGTGCGCAGGGCATGGCTGAGGTGATTGACAGTTATCAGCGGGTTCGTTCGGGCGAGATGCCGCCGTTGTTTGTCGAAGGGTGCAATGGCTACTGGCATGGCCAGGCCGGCATGCTGCGCGTCGAGGAGGTTGGCCTGTGCTGAACCGAAAAAAGTGGCTGCTCAAAGGTGCCGACCGGTTGTTGCCGCTGGTGCGTCGGGTGCCGTTTGCCGTGCAGCGCCTGGCGTTGCAGCAGGCGCTCAATCGCTGCCTCGCCGAGCCGTTGCGTGATGGCGAGTTTGAGGTGTTGCGTGGGCGTTGGTTGTGTTTGCGGATTCCCGACTTGGGGTTGTCCTGGTACTTGACGCTCAGCCGTCAGGGGTTGCGGATTGCTGAGCATGCTACGGCGGCGGTGACGATCAGCGGGAACTGGCGTGAGTTTTTACTGTTGGCCAGTCGTCAGGAGGATCCTGATACGCTGTTTTTTCGTCGGCGTCTGGTGATTGAGGGCGACACAGAATTGGGGTTGGCGTTGAAGAATTTGATCGATAGCCTTGATCCTGATGTGTTGCCGGTCTGGTTGTGGCGGAATCTGGAGCGGGCG
>NZ_JAGYFZ010000188.1:0-4484 GCF_019946675.1 Pseudomonas sp. BF-B-15 | reverse complement strand
GAATGCCACACCGCTATCGCGAGCAGGCTCGCTCCCACAGGGGATTTGTGTTGTGCATAAGATCTGCAGGTGCTGAATCGCATCAGTTACTTCGGTAACACCCCACGCGTAACAATGCGGTAACACACGCAATTGACTTCCCGAGTTCTCCTCACGACTATAGGCGTCCCGCTGCCGCCAACACGGCGTTAAAGGGCGCAATCCAGGCCTTAAAAGCACGACAACAGACCGTGCGCCTGTATTTAACGAAGAATCACGCGCGTTACTCGCAGTAGTTTCCACAGCGCCTGAATGAGGAACTTTTCATGCCAGCCATCACCCTGACCACTCTGCAAGGTCTCAAGCAAAAAGGTGAAAAAATCACCATGCTGACCTGCTATGACGCGACCTTCGCCCACGCCTGCAATGAAGCCGGCGTCGAAGTGCTGCTGGTGGGCGACTCCCTCGGCATGGTTCTGCAAGGTCACGACAGCACCCTGCCGGTGACCACCGCCGAGATGGCTTACCACGTCGCCGCCGTCAAACGCGGTAACACCGACGCGTTTATCCTCGCCGACCTGCCCTTCATGGCCTACGCCACTATCGAACAAACCATGACCAACAGCGCCCAGTTGATGCAGGCCGGTGCACACATGGTCAAGGTCGAAGGTGCGCTGTGGCTGGCGGATTCGATCCGTCTGCTGGCCGAGCGCGGCATCCCGGTGTGCGCGCACATGGGCCTGACGCCGCAATCGGTGAACATTCTGGGCGGTTACAAAGTCCAGGGCCGTGGCGAGAACCAGGCACGGCAGATGCGCGCCGACGCCATCGCCCTGGAACAGGCCGGTGCCGCCATGCTGCTGCTCGAATGCGTGCCGAGCGAACTGGCTCAGGAAATCACCCAGGCCGTGGGGATTCCGGTGATAGGCATCGGTGCCGGCAGCGGTACCGACGGCCAGGTCCTGGTGCTGCACGACATGCTTGGCCTGTCGATCACTGGCCGAGTGCCAAAGTTCGTGAAGAACTTCATGAACGGCCAAACCAGCATTCACGCGGCCCTGAGCGCTTATGTCACTGAAGTCAAAGCGGCGACTTTCCCTGGTATCGAACACGGATTCTCTGCATGAACACCGTAAAAACCGTACGCGAATTGCGGGCCGCCGTGGCCCGCGCCCGCAGTGAAGGCAAGCGCATCGCCTTCGTACCGACCATGGGCAACCTGCACAGCGGTCATATCGCGCTGATTACCAAGGCCTCCCAGCGGGCGGACTTCGTGGTCGCGAGTATTTTCGTCAACCCGCTGCAATTCGGCGCCGGCGAAGACCTCGACAAGTACCCCCGCACCCTGGCAGCGGATCAGGAACAACTGCTCGAAGCCGGTTGCCACTTGTTGTTCGCGCCCGCCGTAGAAGAAATGTACCCCGACGGCATGACCGGCCAGACCCGCGTCAGCGTTCCACAACTGTCCGAAGGCCTGTGCGGCGCCAGCCGTCCGGGGCATTTCGAAGGCGTGGCGACGGTGGTCAGCAAACTGTTCAACATGGTTCAGCCGGACCTGGCGATCTTTGGCCAGAAAGATTTCCAGCAACTGGCCGTGATTCGCGCGCTGGTGCATGACCTGAACATGCCGATCCAGATCATCGGCGAGCCGACGGTCCGTGCGGCCGATGGGCTGGCATTGTCATCGCGCAACGGCTTTCTCAGTGAAGAACAGCGGGCCGTGGCGCCGGCTGTGTATCGCACGCTGACCTCGATTGCTGATGCCATTAAACAGGGTGAGCGCGATTTTCCGGCGTTGATCGCCGCACAGACCAGGCAGCTTGAAGCTGCAGGTTTGCGTACCGACTACCTGGAAATCCGCCATGCGCTGACCTTGCGCCCGGCGACGGAGGAAGATCGGGACCTGGTGATTCTGGTGGCGGCGTTCCTCGGCACCACGCGGTTGATCGACAACCTGCACCTGAACCTCGACGCCCCCGTCTGAACACCACAACCCCTCTGTAGGAGCGAAGCTTGCTCGCGAAAGCATCGCGTCATTCGACATCTGCATCGACTGACACGGCGCCTTCGCGAGCAAGCTTCGCTCCTACAGGGAGTTGCGTTGCCTCGCCCCTGTATTGCTGCCCACAATCGCTTCGGGCAAACTGCCCGCCGTTCGATTCCGACCTGGGAAAACACTCATGCACGCCATCATGCTCAAGGCCAAGCTGCATCGCGCCGAAGTCACCCACGCAGTACTCGATTACGAAGGTTCTTGCGCCATCGACGGCGAATGGCTGGACTTGTCCGGCATCCGTGAATACGAACAGATCCAGATCTACAACGTCGACAACGGCGAACGCTTCACCACCTACGCCATTCGTGGCGAAGAAGGCTCGCGCATGATCTCGGTCAATGGCGCCGCCGCCCACAAGGCCAAGGTCGGTGACCGTGTGATCATCTGTGCTTACGCTCACTACAGCGAAGCCGAGCTGCTCAACTTCAAGCCGCGCATGCTCTACATGGCACCGGGTAACGAGCTGAGCCACACCAGCAATGCCATTCCGGTTCAGGTCGCCTGACCGAACCTTCTCTTCCGTTTGTCGGACCGTTCCCTGCTTCATGTACAAAAAAGTACCGGGAACGGGTCAGACAAAGTCAAGACAGATCGCAGCGCGAGGTTTACTGTATTCGCCCTGTGCCATGAAATCGTGTCGACGCAGTTGACCGGACGCCCACCCACGGCGCTCCGGGATTTTTAGTGTTCAAAAGGCCGTTCAAGTAAAAAGGAAACCCGCAGCGATGGCGTACTACCGCACTCCTCAAGACGTGACCGCTCTGCCCGCCTGGCAGGCGCTGAATGACCACCGCCAAGCCATGCAGGATTTCAGCATGCGCGAAGCCTTCAATGCCGATCCGCAGCGCTTTACCCAATTCACCCTCAGCAGCTGCGGCCTGTTTCTCGACTACTCGAAGAACCTGATCAACGCCGAGACCCGCAATCTGCTGGTGGGCCTGGCCAATGAAGTCGACCTCAAGGGCGCGATCAAGGCGCTGTTCGAAGGCGAAATCGTCAACTCTTCCGAAGGACGCCCAGCCCTGCACACCGCGCTGCGCCGCCCAGTGGGCGAGAAGCTGTCGGTCAACGGCGTCAACGTGATGCCTGAAGTGCACAAGGTCTTGAACAAGATCACCGACCTCGTGGGCCGTATCCACGACGGTCTGTGGCGCGGTTACACCGAGAAGCCGATCACCGACGTGGTGAACATCGGCATCGGTGGCTCGTTCCTCGGCCCGGAGCTGGTTTCCGAAGCGCTGCTGTCCTACGCCCAGAAAGGCGTGCGCTGCCATTACCTGGCAAACATCGACGGCACCGAGCTTCATGAACTGACCATGAAGCTGCGCGCCGAGACCACGCTGTTTATCGTTTCGTCGAAGTCTTTCAACACCCTCGAAACCCTGAAAAACGCCCAGGCCGCTCGCGCCTGGTACCTGGCTCAGGGTGGTTCGGAAGCCGAGCTGTATCGTCACTTCATCGCGGTCTCGAGCAACAACGCCGCCGCCGTGGCGTTCGGTATCCGCGAAGAAAACATCTTCCCGATGTGGGATTGGGTCGGCGGCCGTTATTCGCTGTGGTCGGCCATCGGTTTGCCGATTGCCCTGGCCATCGGCATGTCCAACTTCAAGGAACTGCTGTCCGGTGCCTACACCATGGACCAGCATTTCCAGAGCGCGCCATTCGAACAGAACATGCCGGTGCTGCTGGCGTTGCTCGGTGTCTGGTACGGCAACTTCTGGGGCGCGCAGAGCCACGCGATCCTGCCGTACGACCACTACCTGCGCAACATCACCAAACACTTGCAACAGCTGGACATGGAATCCAACGGCAAGAGCGTGCGCCAGGACGGCACGCCGGTGTCCACTGATACCGGTCCGGTGATCTGGGGTGGCGTGGGCTGCAACGGTCAGCACGCGTATCACCAGTTGCTGCACCAAGGCACCCAATTGATCCCGGCCGACTTCATTGTGCCGATCGTCAGCTTCAACCCGGTGTCCGATCACCACCAGTGGCTGTACGCCAACTGCCTGTCGCAAAGCCAGGCACTGATGCTCGGCAAGACCCGCGCAGAGGCCGAATCCGAGCTGCGTGACAAAGGCATGGCCGAAGCCGACGTGCAGAAGCTCGCGCCGCACAAGGTGATCCCGGGCAACCGTCCGAGCAACACCCTGGTGGTCGAACGCATCAGCCCGCGTCGTCTCGGCGCACTGGTGGCGATGTACGAACACAAAGTCTTCGTGCAAAGCGTGATCTGGGGCATCAACGCCTTCGACCAGTGGGGCGTGGAGCTGGGCAAAGAGCTGGGCAAAGGCGTCTACAACCGTCTGGTCGGCAGCGAAGAAACCCCGGCTGACGATGCTTCCACCCAAGGGCTGATCAACTATTTCCGCGGTCGTCACCGCGGTTAATCTGACGCCACTCCTACAGACGGTACTAACCTTGTAGGAGCCGGCTTGCTGGCGATAGC
>NZ_JAGYFZ010000187.1:0-4930 GCF_019946675.1 Pseudomonas sp. BF-B-15 | reverse complement strand
AGAGCCAGGTCGGCTTTCAGGCCGCCTCGGCGGCTGTGGCGGTAGTCGCCCCCTCGAGAGGCCGAGTGGAGGTTCTGCGCAGTGGGCAACCCGGCATGGATGCCGGGTTAGCCGCCCCCGGCCATGGATGGCCGATGGCGGCGGGCCCACGGAGCAGGACCGGAGCGAGGGCATGGCGAGCATTAGCGAGCCACCGAACGAAAGGGGCAAAAGCGCTTTGGTTACTTTGGGGCTTTTCCAAAGTGACTCGCCGTAAGGGCGAAACCAATAGCCGCCGTTACCGAAGTAACGGATATATACGCATACCCAAAGGCCTACTTACTCAAAGCATGCTCAGCCCGCACCGAATTCATAAACGCCTGCATCGCCGAAGACTGAATACGATGACGCCGGGTAATCAACCCATACGGCGGCAACCGCGCTTCAAACTTGATCGGCAACACCGCCAGCAAATCACGCCCCGGATAATCCTCGACCACCGACACCGGCGTGACGCCGAGCATGTCGGTCTGCTGGATCAACGACAGCAAGGTCATGATCGACGTGGTTTCAACAATACTGCTGGGAATGTCGACCCGCGCATTGTGAAACACCTGATTGATGATCGCGCGCATCGGGCTCGGTTGCTGTTGCAACACCCACGTCATGTTCTGTAATTCCGCCCAGCTCAGGTTTTTCTCCCGCGCCAATGGATTCTGCGCACCGGCAATCACGCACAGCTCCTCTTCACCCAAACTATCGAACAGCAATTCTTCGGCCCGCGCACCCGCCGGAATCCGCCCCAACACAATGTCGAGCTGATCCTGCAACAGTGCCTGCACCAGTACATCACTGGTGTCGACCTGAATGCTCATCGACAACCGTGGATGGCTTTTCTTCAAGGTGGCGATGGTGCGAGTCAGCAACCCCGAGGCCAACGCCGGAATCGCCCCGACGGCGACTCGCCCGAGGTTGCCGGATTCCAGGGCGACCAGTTCTTCACGCATGCCGCTGAGTTCGGCAAACACCATGCGCGCGTAGTAGATGACGGTCTCCCCGAACGGGGTAGAGCGCATGCCCCGAGGCAGACGTTCGAAGAGTTCGACGCCGAGCAAGTCCTCGGCCTCGTGCAACATCTTGGTCGCCGCCGGTTGAGTCATGCCGATGTGGTCGGCGGCGCGGCGCAGTGAGCCGAGTTCCTGCAACGCCAGCATCAACCGCAATTGGCGCAGACGCAGTCGACTGTGGATCACATTGGCATCAGGAATTCGGGTCATGGGCCGCGCTCGCGAAAAAGACTGCGGCAAGCCTGACAACAAATGTCAGGCGTTGCCAGCATTGCTGTGTCACAGCACCGATTTGGTCTTGGCGACGTGGGGTTTGCGCAGGCCCATCAGGCTGCTCAACCCTTTGGAAATCAGCGGCCAGAACAGCATCAGCAGCGCCGCCGTGGTCAGGCTGCCCACCAGCGGGTTGGACCAGAAAATCCCCAAGTGGCCGTCAGAAAACAGCATCGATTGACGGAACGCGTCCTCAGCCTTGTCGCCCAGCACTGCCGCCAACACCAGCGGCGCAATCGGGTAACCGAGTTTCTTGAACAAGTAACCCAGCGCGCCGAAGCCCAGCATCAGCACCACGTCGAAGAACGAGTTGTGCACCGAGTAGGCACCGATGGCGCAAACCATGATGATGATCGGCGCAATGATCGAGAACGGAATGCGCAGGATCGAAGCGAACAGCGGCACGGTGGCCAGCACCACGATCAGGCTCACCACGTTGCCCAGGTACATGCTCGCAATCAGGCCCCAGACAAAATCGTGCTGCTCGACGAACAACGTCGGGCCAGGGTGCAAGCCCCAGATCATCAAGCCACCGAGCATCACCGCTGCCGTAGCGGAACCGGGAATGCCCAAGGTCAGCATCGGTAGCAGGGCGCTGGTGCCGGCGGCGTGGTCAGCGGTTTCCGGGGCGATCACGCCTTCGAGTTCACCCTTGCCGAAGTTCTCGCGATTCTTCGAGAAACGCCGCGCCAGGCTGTAGCTCATGAACGAGGCAGCCGTCGGGCCGCCGGGCGTGATGCCCATCCAGCAACCGACCAGCGTGCTGCGCACAATCGTCCACCAGTAACGCGGCAACTTGGCCCAGGTACGCAGAATCACCATCGGTGTAATGCGCGCATGCTCGCCGCGAAACACCAGGCCTTCCTCGACCGTGCAAAGGATTTCGCCGATGCCGAACAGTCCGATCACCGCCACTTCGAAGCTGATGCCCGTCATCAGGATCGGCTGGTCGAAGGTCAGGCGCAGGTTGCCGGATACGGTGTCCATGCCGACCGCCGCCATGGCGAAACCGATCATCATCGCCACCACGGTTTTCAGCGGCGGGTTCTTGCTCATGCCGATGAAGGTGCAGAACGCCAACAGGTACACCGCGAAGAACTCCGGTGAACTGAACGACATGGCGAATGCGGCGATCTTGGTCGACAGGAACGTCAGCAACAACACCCCGGCCAATGCGCCGATCAGTGCCGAACTGAAGGCGGCGGTGAGGGCTTCGGCGGCGCGACCTTCGCGGGCCATCGGGTAGCCGTCGAAGGTCGTTGCCACCGAGGAGGGCTCACCGGGGATGTTGAACAGGATCGAGGTGATCGAGCCGCCGAACAACGCGCCCCAATACATGCACGACAGCAGAATGATCGCCGACACCGGCGACATGGTGAACGTCAGCGGCAGCAACAACGCCACGCCGTTGGGGGCACCGAGGCCGGGCAGTACGCCAACCAGAATGCCCAGCAGCACGCCGATCACCATCAGGCCGATGTGGCCCGGGGTCAGGATCAGGTTCATGCCTTGCAGCAGGGAATCGAACTCGCTCATTTGAAATTTCTCCCGACCAGGGCAATCCAGTCGCCCATCGGGCCGGCATCCAGCGGGACCTTGAACCACAGCGCGAAAATCAGGTAACTGGCCAGCACCGCGCCAAGGGACACGCTGCCGATCATCAGTTTGCCGTAAGGCTTGGCGCGGACCTTGTCACGCCACATGAACCAGGCGATGAAGCAGGCCGACGCCACGTAGATGCCGGTGAACGGCATGGCGCCCACGAACAGCGCAATCGGGATGAACACCGATAGCACTTGCTTGAACGCACTGCGGCTGACGAATGCAATGCTCAGGGCGTGCCAGCGCACCAGGGTCAACACGCCGTTGGCCACGCTTGCGGCGCTGAGCATCAGGCCGATGTAGAAGGGGAAGTAACCCGGCTCGGGGCCGGAATCGCCCCAGCCGATACCTTGTTCGACACTGCCGAACATCACCACCACGCCGATCAGCGCGGTGAAGACGGTCAGGCCGAGTTCGACCCAGCGGGTACCGACCAGTGCCGGTGAATCCGAAGAATGGGACATGAAGACACCTCCAGAGGTGACGGCCGTGCGCAGGCGGACGGCCGTCGGCAACTCAGTTTTTCAGCCAGCCGGCTTCTTTGAACACCGGGGTGACGCGGGCGGTGTCTTTCTCAATGTAGGCGGTCAGCGGCTCGCCTTCGAGGAAGGTGGGCACCAGTGCGTTCTGTTTGACGTAGGCCTTGAACTCCGGGGTTTCGGTGACTTTGCGCATCAGCTCGACATAGAACGCCCGTTGCTCGGCGGTGACTTCGCCGGGCATGAACACGGTGCGCGGGAAGCGGTACTGATCGATGCCCAGGCCCTGTTCGTGACAGGTCGGCACGTCGGCCCAGGATTTGTCGCCGGCGACTTTCTCGGTGTAGCTCATGCGCTCTTTACTGAACACGCACAGCGGCTCGACCTGATCACCGCGCCATTGGCTGATGCTTTCGCTGGGGTTGTTGACGTTGGCGGCGATGTGTTTGCCGGCCAGTTGGGTCGCGGCTTCGCTGCCGCTCTTGAACGGGATGTACACCAGTTTGCTGTTAGTGGTCTGGTTCAACAGCAAGGTGAGGGTCTGGTCCACGTCCTTGGACTGGCTGCCGCCCATGCGCAGGTTCGACGGGTCAGCCTTGACCGCTTCGTAGAAGCCCTTGGCGTCCTTCCACGGTGCGTCTTTGTAGCTCCAGAGAATGAAATCGTCCTCGGCCACGGCGGCGATGGGGGTCAGTTCCTGCCATTGGTAGCCGAGCTTGGACACCAGCGGCAACAAGTAGATGTTGTTGGTGCCGATCACCAGTTTTTCCGGATCGCCCTTGTTCATTTTCAGGTCGAGGAAAGCTTCGGCGCCATTGCCGCCGCCCTTGTTGAGGACGATGGTATTCACGTCGAGCAGCTTGTGGGTGGTGATGATCGACTGGATCAAACGGCCGAGCTGGTCGGTGCCACCACCGGGACCGCCAGCGACGACGATTTCGACGTTCTTGTCTGGTTGCCAGGCTGCATGAGCGAGAGCGGGAAGGGCGCCGGCGGCGACCAGCGTGCAGCCAAGAAACAGACGGGATGTACGACGGACGAATGCATTTCGCATGGAAGGGCCTCGTTTTTGTAGTTGTTATGAGTGACTTGTCTGAGCGGTAAAGCTGCAAGCCTGGCCCGAGTGTGGGAAGCCGCAGGCGTCGCGTCTAGTCAAAACAATACATACACCGATAGCCTGGGGTTATAGCTCGGGACGGGAAAAATCGTGAAGATCGCCGCAGGCCTTGCGCCAGAGCAGTTTGAGTGGAAAGTGTGTGCAGGCCTTATTCATTGAAAGCCCCCTGAAAGCAGGGCATGACATAACCCGAGGCTATCGCCTTATTTCAAGTTTTGATTAGACGGTTATCAGTGAGCCTTCGATAGTGCTCACCAATGCCGTGAAAACGCGGCAAAACGCGAACCCTGTAGGAGCCGGCTTGCCGGCGATGGCGAAATGTCAGGCGCCATCAATATCGATTGATGCACCGCAATCACTGTAGGAGCCGGCTTGCTGGCGATAGCGGTGGGTCAGGCGCTATCAATGTTGAC
>NZ_JAGYFZ010000186.1:0-4941 GCF_019946675.1 Pseudomonas sp. BF-B-15 | reverse complement strand
CCTACAGGGGATTGCGGGGTTCTGGCGGTTAGCGGGCGGCTACGGCCTGGGTGGTGGCGTCGGTGAAGTCGAGGACTTTGCCGCCCTGGGCCGTGGCGAATTGCTGGGCCTGGCCCTTGAGCAGGAACGCGCTGAGGCGCCCTTTCGCGTCACTGGCAAACCACGCCTGATCCGCCAGCAACTTGATCCCGCTGTCACTCGCCTGGGCATACACCGCGCGGATGTTTTTGCCTTCAGACTTCAAACCGGCCAATGCGGTGAACGCCGATTCCGCCGAGGCGTACTGCCGGACTTTCGGCTCGCCGCGCACCCAGATCTCGGCCACATGACTGAAGTCGGTGATGGCTTTGCCGCTCAACGCATCCACTGCTTTGAGCGGGGTCTGACCGTAGTTGGCCAGTTGCGCGGTGTAGTCCAGCTTCGAGGCCTTGAACGCGGCGCGGATGTACTGGTCGTCAATGAAGGTGTTGAGATCGAGACCGCGATCAGCCTTCTTCAGCAGCTTGAGGGTGTCGATGGCGGTGCCGACCGCCTGGCGATATTCCGGCTTCCAGCTCAGGTCGCGGGTCTGCACGCCGAGCGGGCCGTGGAACAGGTAATTGACCTCGGCATCGACGCCGGTGACCTTGGCGATCAACTCGCTGTACTTCTCGGGTTCTGCCGCCAATAACTGGTTGGCTTCAAGGCTGGCGCGCAGGTACGCGACGACGATTTCCGGGTACTTTTTCGCGTAGGCCTGATCGACCAGCGCACCGTGGAACGTCGGCGTGTTCGCCTGGGAGCCGTCATAGATCTTGCGAGCGAAGCCACGGCTCGGGAACAGTTCGGCGAACGGCACAAAGTCGGCGTGGGCGTCGATCTTCCCGGCCTGCAACGCGGAACCGGCGACTTCCGGCGGCTGGGCGATGATGTTCACGTCTTTGAGCGGGTCCCAACCCTGAGCCGCCACGGCGCGCAGCAACATGCCATGGGCAGTCGAGGCGAACGGCACGGAAATGGTCTTGCCCTTCAGCTCGGCCAGCGACTGCACGCCCGAAGCGCTCGGCACGACGATGCCGTTGCCGCTGCCCTTGATGCTGCCCGACAGCACGCTGATAAACAGGCTGTGCTTGCCGGCGGTTTCAAACGCGACGCCGTTGAACGAACCGGGGAAATCAGCCATCGCGCCGAAGTCGAGTTTGCCGGCGACCATCTCGTTGGTCAGGGGCGCGCCGCTGGTGAAGTTCTTCCACTCGACCTCGTATTTGGCGTCCTTGTATTGGCCATCGTGGGGCAAGTATTTGTCCAGCAGGCCGAGCTCGCGAATCAACAGGCCGCCGGCGGCGCAGTTGATCGTGGTGTCCTGGGTGCCGATGGCAATGCGGATGGTTTCGGCGGAGGCCGACAAGGTGAATGAAGCCAGTACCAGACCGGCCAATGCTGCACGCAATAACATGGTGAATCCCCTCGAATCATTTATAGGATATTCGTCTCCGCCACGATCAGGGCGTGGTGGGAAACGAGGGGTGTTGGGTGAATCCAGCGTCCGGTGTTTCCGGATGGCTTTGGGTTGTCTGGGCGGGTCTCATCGCTGGCAGGCCAGCTCCCACAAGGTTCTCTGTTGCCAGCGAAATCCGTGTCCCACTGAAAATCCCTGTGGGAGCTGGCCTGCCAGCGATGGCGTCCTGTCAGTCAACGCAGCAAATAAGGGATTTCGACTTTCACCGCCCCGGTCGGGCAGTCCTTTTCGCACGGCATGCAGTACCAGCATTCGTCGAAGGCCATGTAGGCCTTTTGCGTGGCCGGGTTGATCGCCAGCAAGTCCATCGGGCAGACATCGACGCACACGGTGCAGCCTTTGTGGGCGATGCACAGGTCCTCGTCGACCGTGACGGGCGCGTTGGAGCGGAAGAAAATTTCCTGGGGTTGATAGGCCATTGGTCGGTCTCTCTTATAGTCAGGCTCAGGCCGCAAAGGCACCGACGCGCAGCCGGTCGTAGGCCTGCATTTCTTCGGCATCCAGCGGGATGATGTAGGGCTCGACGGCTTTCTTGAAACTGCTCATCTGGCCGTGTTCATCCTTCTTCAAATGGCAATGGCAGAACCAGTCGCTGTCGTTGCGCTGCGGGTGATCGACCCGATAGTGGTAAAGCCCCCAGCGACTTTCGGCGCGGAACAACGAAGCGCGGGCGGCCATTTCGGCGCAGTCGCGGATCATGCTGACTTCCATGGCGCGCATCAGTTCGTGGGCGTTGTGGGCCTTGATCTGATCAAGATCACGCTGGATATCGCTGAAACGCTGCAGGCCGATTTGCATCTTCTTGGTCACTTTCGGCGGTTGCAGGTAATCGTTCACGAAGCGTCGCAGCTTGTACTCGACCTGGGCCGGCGGCAGTCCGTGTTCGCGGTCCAGTGGCGCGTAGACCCGTGCTTTCTCGGTTTCGATCTGTTTGGCATCGACCGCTGAAAATTCGCGACCGGCGACAAAATCCGCCGCATTAGTGCCGGCAAACCAGCCGTAGGTGAACGCGCCAAGCATGTAGTTGTGCGGCACGGCGGCCATGTCACCCGCCGAGTACAAACCCTTGACCGAGGTTTCGGCCTTCTCGTTGACCCACACACCCGACGCCGAATGCCCGCTGCAAAAACCGATTTCGGAGATGTGCATCTCGACCATCTGCGTGCGGTAATCGGTGCCGCGATTGGCGTGAAACTGACCGCGACTCGGGCGTTCGTTGCTGTGCAGGATTTCTTCGATGTTCTGGATGGTTTCCTCGGCCAGGTGATCGAGTTTGAGGAACACCGGGCCGTTGCCGCTTTCGAGTTCCTGGTGGAACTCCCACATCATCTGGCCGCTCCAGTAGTCGCACTCGATGAAGCGCTCGCCCTTGTTGTTGGCGGTGTAGCCGCCCAACGGACCCGTAACGTAGGCGCAGGCCGGGCCGTTGTAGTCCTTGATCAGCGGGTTGATCTGGAAGCATTCGAGGTTCGCCAGTTCGGCCCCGGCGTGATAGGCCATGGCGTAACCGTCGCCGGCATTGGTCGGGTTTTCGTAAGTGCCCATCAGGTAACCCGAGGACGGCAAACCGAGGCGCCCGGCAGCACCGCACGCGAGGATCACCGCCTTGGCTTTGATCACGTGAAAATCGGCGGTGCGACAGTCGAAACCCATCAGGCCGTTGACCGCACCCTCTTCGTCCGTCAGCAAGCGCGTGCAAACGACACGGTTGGTGATGCTGACCCGGGCGCGTTTCAACTGGCGGTACAGGACTTTCTTGATGTCGTGCCCTTCCGGCATCGGCAGAACGTAAGCGCCCATGTGGTGGACCTTTTTCACCGCGTAGTCGCCGGTTTCGTCCTTCTCGAATTTGACGCCCCAGCGGTCCAGTTGCTCGATGGTTTCGAAGCTGTGGGTGGCGTAGGCGTAGACCGCTGCCTGATTGACGATGCCGTCGTTGGCGATGGTGATTTCCTTGGTGTACTGCTCCGGCGTGGAATGGCCGGGAATGATCGCGTTGTTCAGGCCGTCCATGCCCATACTGATCGCGCCGCTGCGTTTGACGTTGGCCTTGTCGATCAGCAACACGCGCAGGTCGCGGTTGCGCTCCTTGGCCTTGATTGCCGCCATGGGACCCGCCGTGCCACCGCCGATCACGACGATGTCGTATTCCTGTTCGAGGGTACTTCTTGTCATGCCTGCGCCCCTTTGTGCCGGTCGATCCGCAGGCGGTACTGGAAGGCATCGCCACGGTAGTAAAGGTGTTCGAAGTCCACGGGTTGGCCGCTGGCATCGTGAGTCAGACGCTCGATGCGCATGATCGGCGAGCCGGGTTCGATGTTGAGCGCCTGGGTCAGGTCGCTGTCGGCGAGTACGGCGTCGATGGCCAGATCGGCATGACCGAGGGCCAGGCCGCAGTCGTTTTCGAGGATCAGGAAGATGTCGCGGGTGACCAGATCGGCCTTTTCCAGCCGTTCGCCGATGGCTTTGGGCAGGTAGGTGATTTCCAGTGAGATCGGCTCACGGTTGATCAGGCGCACCCGCTTGATCTGCGCCACGATCTCGCCTTCGGCCACCTGCAAACGCTCGGCGACGAGTTTGTCGGCGGGGATGAATTTGAAACTGCGCAGGCGGTTGATCACCTCGTAGCCGCGCCCGGTCATGGACTCGGCGAGGCCTTGCAGGGTGCTGACGTTCTGGAAGGTTTTCGGCTTGGCGACGAAGGTGCCCTTGCCGTGAATCTTGAAGATCAGCCCTTCTTTTTGCAGATCGCCGAGGGCCTGGCGCACGGTGATGCGGCTGACTTTGAACAACGCGCCAAGCTCGCTTTCCGAAGGCATCTGGCTGTCTTGCGGGTATTCGCCGTCGAGAATGCGGGCACGCAGGACGTCGCGCAGTTGAGTGTGCAAAGGAACACTGCTGAGGGAGAGAACGTTATCGGTCATGGCAGATCACTTGTTATAACGAGTTATGACGTGATCTTAGAGTTCTAGTGCGGGGGTTGAGAAATACTGTTTGAGAATAAGGTTAGATTCGTGGGATGGCGCGTTACCTGACGCACCGCGTCGCATGGATCGCCGGCAAGCCGGCTCCTACAGGATTGGCGTCAACCGAACATTCCCGGCACGCATACGCACTTGTAGGAGCCGGCTTGCCGGCGATGGCGCCCATGAAATCGCCTTCGCAGGCAAGCCTGGCTCCTACAGGATTGGCGTCATCCGAACATTCGCGGCACGCCCACGCACTTGTAGGAGCCGGCTTGCTGGCGATGGCGTCCATGAAATCGCCTTCGCCGGCAAGCCTGGCTCCTACAGGATTGGCGTCAGCCGAACATTCCCGGCACGCATACGCACTTGTAGGAGCCGGCTTGCCGGCGATGGCGCCCGTGAAATCGCCATCACCGGTAAGCCGTGCGCCTACAGATCAACCAACGCGCAGTGCGCGCAAATCCAGTCGACCGTCCT